>NZ_FRAH01000141.1 GCF_900142265.1 Anaerotignum lactatifermentans DSM 14214
GGGATTTTTCCCGGATTTTTCAGAAGGGCAGCTCCATCTGCTCGGTCACTTCCACAAATCCGTCCGGCAGTTTTTCCTGCCCGTTGTCAGCGCCCGTTGCTGGGGCCTCCCGTTCCCAGCCCTTCTGCCTGCCGTATTCCTCAAATATCCGGGGGTTGGAAAAGTACCTCCATCCCGTGATACAGTGGTTCATAATGTCGTTGACCTCCCGTATCTCCCATTGCTTCGGCTCGTCGTAGGGGCGCTTGAGGGCCTCCCGGAAAAGCTGCTTGGAGCATACGGCGGCGCCGGTGTAGCGGTCAAGGTAGGCTTGGATCATCCCGGCCTTGGTGTCCTCCGGCATGAAGTCCCGCTGGTGTTCTTTCAGATACCGTACCATTTCGGGGCTGAAGGACAGCTTAAAATCGCCGCTCTTGTAGACCGTCATGGCCTCCGCCCATAGCTGGCCGATGTAGGCCCTGGACGCGGCCTCGTCGTCCAGAATGTGTACCTCGGCCTGTTCCGGGTAGACCATGACCGGCAGGAAACGCCGGTTGCCGGAGCGGTCAAGGGGCAGGAAGTCCAGGGCGTTGGAAGTCCCGCCGAACACGCACTGGCGGGGCCTGTCCTCCGGGTGGGTTTCATAGGGGATTTTATAGACCTCCTTCTGGCGGCTTAAAAAGGACTTGATTTCCTCAATGCTCTTGGCGTTGGCGGTGGCGATCATCTCCGACATCTCAATGATCCAGTGGCCTTGCAGTTTGCGGTAAACGTTATCGTCGTCCAGCTTCCGCAGGTCATCGGAAAACCATTCGTCCCTCACGGCCAGCAGGCGAAAGAAGGTGGATTTCCCGGCCCCCTGCCCGCCCACCAAACAGAGCATGACCTCAAACTTGCAGCCGGGGCAAAAGGCCCGGTGGATGGCCCCCAGCAGGAACAGCCGCAGGGATTGGTAGGTGTACTCGTCCGTGTCGGCCCCCAAAAAGTGCCGCAGGCAGTAGCGGATTCGCTCCCGCCCGTCCCACACAAGGCCGTTCAGGTAGTCCCGGATGGGGTGGTAGCGGTTGGCGTCGGCGGCAAGGTCGAGGGCGTCGGCAATCTTCTTTTCGCTTGTCAGGCCGTAGGTATCTTCCAGATAGAGGCGGATATACTTCATGTCCGTGTCAGTCAAGGCCCTGCCCCCGGCGCGGCGCTGCCTGCCGATGGGCCGCAGCAGGTCAACGCGCTCGGTCAGGAGATTTTTTGCCACCGCCCCGGACAGTTCGGGGTCGTACTGGAATACCGTCAGGCAGTTGTGAATACTGTTGCGGACACCGCCCTTCTCGGTGCTTTCCAGCATGGCTTTGACTTCCTCAACGCTCCGGGGCGGCGGGGCGGCCTCTATGGTGTCCGTCACGGCCTGCCGCAGCTCCGGCGTCAAGCTCTGCCATTCTTCGCTCAAGGTTCCTCACTTCCTTTCCGTAGCTGGCGATCAGGGCCGCCCGTTCCTCCATGTCGGGGGAGAGCAGCGTGTCCAGCAGATATTCCACATAGTCCTGCTTTTGCAGGGCTTCCACAAACAAAGGGTGCCAATCGTCCTCCGGCCCCTTGGGGGCATAGTCCCGCTTCCAGCGGCCCAGGCGGTTGCGGTAGTCGCACAGCACCCGCAGGCAGTACCGCTCCATGCGCTTAAATTGCTGTTCCGGGGTTTCCTGCCGGGGATGGGGACGGCGGTTCCTGCTGGGCGACCCCTTGTCCTCATAGGGGACGGAGAAGGCCCGCGCCAGCAGAAGGGCGGCCTCCTTGGGGCTGATCCCTTCCAGACGGGAAACAAAGTCGATCACATCCCCATCCGCGCCGCAGCCGAAACAATGAAAGCGCCGGTCAACCTTCATGCTGGGGTTTTTATCGTCATGGAAGGGGCAGCGGCACATCCCGTTCCGGCCCGCCCGGATTCCAAAATGCCCGGCAGCCTGCCGGGTGGTAACAGACTGTTTCACAGCTTCAAATACGTTCAATAGGCAAGTCTTCCCGGAAATAAGAAAAGCGCCTGTCATTCTCACAAGGAAAATGGCAAGCGCCGGTTGGTGGGTTCCGTATTCAGTTTTCGATATGGGAAAAGCGCAGCCTATCTGTCGCGCCTATAAAATAATTTACCCTTGCATTCCAAGTACAATCCATTCATCGACAATATCCCAAAAGTTTATATCATACTTGGGCTGTCGATTGCTAAACCACAATGTTGCCTTACAACTATCACAATCAGACAAATCCACTGCAACATATCCGCCCATTCCAGAACCAAATATTCCAAAAGTAGTTGGCAGATAAATTTTCAATGGATGTTTTAAATCATCAAGAATACCCCATTCTTCATCATCAAATACAACAATATCATTGGATTCTAACAATCCCATTCCTCCGCTTGCATAGTAAAAGAAGCCGTTATGAAGTTCTTGATAGAACCTGACGATGCTGTTTGGAAGGTTGTCCAATTTAGATTGTAGTTTACCAGGGAAGTGTGTGGTATTGCAATTTCCCCCCTCATAATATAACACTTTTTTATTAGAAGAGAGTAT
>NZ_FRAH01000037.1 GCF_900142265.1 Anaerotignum lactatifermentans DSM 14214
GCATATATTTCTTTTCAGGAAATGAATTATGAGGAGGATGATAAAAATAAAGTTTGTATGAAAATATTTGAGAATATTTTAAATATGGTACATTGGATGATGATGGTCAGAGAAATGCGTTTTCCTGTGAATCGTGGAAAAATAGATATGATATGTAGTAAGTAGATGAAAAAGCTGTGAATCTTATATATTCACAGCTTTTATGTCATCTTATCGATTATTGTCGAAAAATATATTATGATTTTTCTCTGTTTTCATATTGAAAATCATGTGTATGTTAAGAGAAAATATGTCATTTAGTTATAATACTATATGTAAATAGAAAAGAATATGATAAAATAGAGTTAGCAATGGCTAATTTTTGGAGGAGGTCATTTATGGATATTAAACAGCTTGAATTTTTCGTGATTGCTTGCGAGAGAGGAAGTTTATCTCGCGCTGCTGCATGTATGTATACATCTCAACCAAATGTAAGCAAAACGATTACAGCATTGGAACGTGAACTGGGCAGACCATTGCTGAAAAGAACAGGAAAGGGCGTTGTTCCGACGGTATATGGGGAAATGGTTTTGGAATATGCAAGAATGGTATTAAAGGCTACGGCAACGATTTCTTCCTTGGCGGTTCCAGAGGGTAAAAACAGTATTCGTATTTCAACGTATCCCAGTAACATGATTGCACGATTATTGGTAGATTTTTATAAAAAATTTGGCGATACATATACTATTGAACATCACGAGGGTTCGGTGGAAGAAATTGCGGATCAGGTGCATCAAGGTATATCAGAAATTGGCATTGTTTACGTGGCACAACGCCAGGTACAGACATTTCAACATATATTGTCACATAAAAATTTGATCTTTGTTCCGTTGAAGTCAAAAAAAATCTGCTTGTATGTCGGAAAATATCATCCTTTATATCATGAGGAAAGCGTTGATTTTTCTGATTTGCCAAAGTTAAGATTTGTTCGTGGTGTTAGAGATTTCTTTTCTATGGAGCATCATTTGGAAAGTGTAAGTATGGGTATTATCGACACAAAAAATTTACATCATAGCGTATATACAAACAGTGACCATTTATATACTGACCTGTTATTATATACAGATGTTTGTAGTCTTGGTCTGGATTTTATGCATGAACCTTATGAACAATATGATATTAAATCATTGCCGATTAATGGATGTGAACCCTTTTTACAGATTGGGTATATCAGAGATCCGGAACGGGTACTTTCTGAGCAGTCTGTGTGGATTATCGAAAATTTCGAAAAGATGTTATAACGATTTGTTATAGTTAGATATGAAAATTTACCCACTGGTAAGCAATAACTAACTCCGATATAATATGTTTCGAAAACAATTACAGGGAGGTAGTATAACAAATGAAAAAGAAAATTATTGCAATCATTCTTGGATGTATTACAGCATTTGGGGTATTGAGTGGTTGCGGACAAGGGGTTGAAACAAGTAGTACAAGCAGTGAAAATACCAATAATGAATTGGTTTTTGTAAACTACAGAGATATTCGTGATTTGAACCCCCATCTATATGCTGGAGAAATGTATGCCCAGAGCATGCTTTATGATACATTGGTCAGCATTACAGATGATGGTTACGAAGGATGCTTAGCAGAAAGTTGGACCATAAGCGAAGATGGCAGAATATATACCTTTAAGATTCGAGAAGGGGTTACTTTTTCCGATGGTGCTGTGTGTGATGCTAATGCGATCTTAGCGAATTTCAATGCGATCATTGAAAACAAAGAAAGACATACTTGGCTGGAAATGATGAATTTATTGGTTGGAGTATCTGCTCCGGATGAAAATACGTTTGTTATTGAATTAAGTGAGCCATATTACCCTATGTTGACAGAATTGGGTTGCATTCGACCTTTTGCAATGATTTCCCCTAATTGCATGATCAACGGCAGTACAAAAGACGGTGTGAATGGCTATATTGGTACAGGTCCTTATGTGTTGACAGATTTTGTGACAGACGAGTATGCGGTGTTTGAACGGAATGAAAATTACTGGGGCGAGCTACCTGCAATTGAAAAAATAACAGTAAAAGTAATTCCAGACAATCAGACACGTATCATGGCTTTGGAATCTGGCGAAATCGATTTGATTTTTGGTAAGAATATGCTGGATGCAGATGCCATTAGTCAGTATGTGGACAGTGAAAAATTTTCTGTTTCTTTGTCTGAACCAACTTCTACAAGACATATCGTACTGAATACGACCAACGATATTTTGAGTGATACAACAGTAAGACAGGCTTTGCAGTACGCCACAAATAGACAGGCTATTTCTGATGGTATTTTCTATGGATTGGAAGAACCTGCAGATACTTTGTATGCAAAAACAGTACCTTATTGCGATGTAGAATTGACTCCTTATGAATATAATGCGGATACAGCCGCACAGATGCTGGATGAAGCAGGCTGGACTATGGGAAGTGACGGCATTCGTCAAAAAGATGGAAAGAAGCTGGAATTGGAATTGCTGTACAACAGTGATAGTGTAACAGAAAAAACCATTGCGGAATATCTGCAGAGTGAATACTTGAAATTGGGTATTTCTATCAATATTCATGGAGAGGAAGAGCAATCTTATCGTGACAGCATGAAAGCGGGTAATTTTGATATGGTGTTCAATATTTGCTGGGGTATGCCTTATGATCCACAGTCATCTCTTGCAGCGATGCGTGCACCGGTATATGGGGACTACGCTGCACAGTTGGGCTTAGCGGATAAAGCTGAGATTGATGCGGCAATTACAGAAATTCTTACAACAACGGATGAAACAGAACGCCAGGAACTTTATAGCTTTGTTCTTACACGTTTGCATGAAGATGCAGTTTATATTCCGCTGACATATGAATGCAACAAGGCACTTTATACATCTGATTTGCAGGGTGTACATTTCGGTACAGATCAGTACGATGTTCCTTTTGCGGATATGTATTTCCAGTAAAAAGAACAGCGAAGAGCCGCTTCTAATAAAGAAGCGGTTCTTTTCTTGAAAATATCTTGAAAGGAGAATGAGGATGCGTAGATATATAATTCGAAGAATTTTGTTGGCGATCCCGCTGCTATTGGCAATTTCTTTTGTATGCTTTATGTTTATTAACTTGATTCCTTCAAATCCGGCGGAGGTAGCTCTTCGTGTACAGCAAATGCCGGTTATCACCGATGCAGCCATTGCAGAAATGGAAGAGATGCTTGGATTAAATAAACCATTTCTGGTACGATATTTTGATTGGGTGATAGGATGCCTGCAAGGGGATTTTGGTATTAGTTATGTGAACCCTGCACGAACGGTAGCAGGTGAGATTCTTAGGTCATTACCTGCAACATTGGAACTCGCCGGAGCTTCCTTTGTGATCGTATTGGTTCTAAGTATTCCTATTGGCTTTCTTTGCGCAGTATATAAAGATGGATGGTTTGACAGAATCATGCGCGGAACAGTATTTGTTTCCACAGCAATGCCTCCTTATTGGGTTGGCTTATTGCTGATGTGGGGTATTGGTGTAAAGTTAGGCTGGCTTCCCACAAATGGAAGCGGTTCATGGAGGCATTTGATTTTGCCTGCTTTTACAGTAGCGTTAAGTTATATCTCCACTTATATTCGATTGATTCGTAATAATATGCTGGAAAATATGAAACAGGATTATGTTTTATATGCCAATGTAAGAGGATTGCCGCAAAAAGCAATTTGGGTAAAACATGTTTTGAAGAACTCCATGCATACTTGTATTGTAGCCATGGGGATGAGTATTCCTCAGCTGATTTCGGGTACCATTGTGGTTGAAAATGTTTTTTCTTGGCCGGGACTAGGAACATTATGTATCAGCTCGATTTTTAATCGTGATTATCCGGTAATTCAGACATATGTACTGCTTATTGGTGTCCTTTTTGTGGTGTTCAATTTGCTTTTTGATATACTGCAAACTGTATCAGATCCAAGATTACGAAAGGAGGACTAAAAAGTGACGAAACGTTTTTTGCAAAATCGTGCAGCAGTTTTTACGAGTGCGCTGATCCTTGTTGTTGCGTGTATTGGAATTTTTGCGCCGATTATAGCGCCTAATGACCCTTATGAAACAAATATTATCAATAAATTTGCTGAATATAGCTTGCAATATCCATTAGGAACCGATCAATTGGGAAGATGTGTGCTATCTAGAATGATTTATGGTATCCGCCCTACGTTGGGTCTCGCTACACTTACCATGTTAGGGACCATAGGCATTGGTGCTTTGCTGGGAATTATGGCAGGGTATTTTCGTGGAATCGTGGAAGAAGTAATCATGCGAGTGGTAGACGTGATGCTTTCTTTTCCCAGCCAAATCATGGTATTTGCCGTTGTAGCTTTATTGGGTATCAATGTACAGAATGTAATTATAGCAAATGTTTTTATCAAGTGGGCTTGGTATGCCAGAATGATTCGAACGGGTGTTTTACAGTACCGTGATAGAAATTTTGTTCAGTTCTCAAGATGTGTAGGCATGCCAGAACGGTTTATTTTATTCCGTCATTTATTGCCCTCTATCACTTCTGATCTGGTGGTGTTAGCATCATTGGATATTGGTTGGGCTATCATCAATATTTCTACACTTTCCTTCTTGGGGCTTGGTGTACAGGCACCGACACCAGAGTGGGGAGCCATGCTCAATGAAGCAAAAGAAGTTTTGACCAGCAATCCAGTGCAGATGATCGCGCCAGGGGTGGCAATTGTAGTTCTTGTATGCTGCTTTAACTTATTGGGAGATGCTATGCGTGATGTATTGGATCCAAAGGAGGTGAAGCAATGAAACCAGTATTGGAATTGAATCAGTTATGTGTCTCTTTGAAAGGTAGAAAAAAAACAAAAGACTTAGTGAAGGGAATTTCGTTTTCTGTAGCACCTGGAGAATGCCTTGGTATTTTAGGCGAATCTGGAAGCGGAAAGTCCATGACCATGAAGGCTGCAATGGGACTTTTAGACAAAAATTTTCAGGTTTCAGGGAGCGCAAAATTCCAAGGGGATGAGTTGCTAGGGAAAAACGCTGAAGAGTTGAGAAAATTAAGAGGCGGTAAAGTGGGGATGGTACTGCAGAACCCTATGACATCCTTTGATCCGCTTTATCGTATTGGGAACCAGATTTCAGAAACCTATGCAGCACATAATCAATGGGACAACGAAGAAGTTCGAGAAAGATCTATTAACATGCTTTTGAAGATGCAAATCAGGAACCCTGAGGAAGTACTGGAGAAATATCCTCATCAACTTTCTGGTGGTATGTTGCAGAGGATCATGATCGGTCTTGCAACTTCCATGACACCAGAACTTTTGATTGCGGATGAGCCAACTACTGCTATTGATGCTATTACACAGTTCGAGATTTTGAATGAGTTTTTGCGAATCAAAGAGGAACATAAAGTGGCGATGATTTTTATATCCCATGATCTGAATGCAATTTCACGTGTGGCAGATCGGATCGTTGTACTCAATCAGGGGGTGGTTGTTGATCAGGGTGAATTTTGTCATATTATGCATCAGGCAAAAGATCCGTATACCAGATTATTAATTGAAAAAAGACGAGATGTCATGCGAAAATACAGAAAGGCGTTGGAAGGTGAGGTGAGCCATTGTGCTCCAGCTAGATAAAGTTTGTGTCAGTTTCCGAAGCGAACGACAGGATAAGATTTTTGGACACACTAGACAACAGGTGCTGTTTGATGTGTCACTAAAAGTAAAGAAAGGAACTTGCCTTGGTATTTTGGGTGAATCCGGAAGCGGCAAATCAACCATGGGACGAGTGATTTGCGGTTTGTTGAAACCTGATACAGGTGAGGTTATGATAGATGGAACTTCTGTTTATGCATCGCGAAAAGGTCGTAAAGAATTGCAAAATAAACTAAGTGTTGTGTTCCAAGATTATACGACTTCAGCCAATCCTCGGTTCCGTGTGAGCGATGTCATCAAAGAAGGTTTATTTGTTCGTCAAAGGAGAGAGAAGGAAAAGCTGCAATATGAAAAGGAAATCAAAAAATTATTAGAGTTAGTTGGACTGTCTGAAGATTTTGCAGATAGATTTCCTCATGAATTATCCGGCGGCCAGTTGCAGCGCGTGTGCATTGCCAGAGCAGTGTCCTGTAATCCACAGATCGTGTTATTTGATGAAGCCATATCCTCATTGGATGCGCATACACAAGTGCAGATTATGGATTTGTTGTTGGAACTGAAAGAAAAACTGCAGCTGACATATATTTTTATTACCCATGATTTGACGTCTATTACTTATCTATGTGACGATGTGCTATTTTTGTATCAAGGTCATGTAACAGAATATCTTCCGGTAGATAAAATCAGTCAAACGAAAGATCAGTATGCCCGCAAATTATTGGAGTCTATTATCGTGTTTGATACGGAGGAGGCAAAAACAGTATGATCCTATGTGGACATAAAATAGAACGTGGAGAAAAAAAGTACATCAAAATTCATGTAAATGAAGAGTATGCGTTAGATGTTATATTATACTGTGGTGCTTTTCCAGGTAAGACATTGGTTGTGGCGGCGGGTGTCCATGGATGTGAGTATGTTGGAATTGAGGCAATAAAGAGATTAATTAAAGAATTAAACACTGAAAGATTATCCGGGAATGTGATAATATTACCGCTTGTAAATGCACAGGGCTTTTTAAGTGGTGCAAAGCAGGTGGTACCGGAAGATAATGTAAATTTGAATCGAGCTTTTCCGGGTAGACAAGATGGAACTCTGTCTGAACAAATCGCATATACCATAGAAAAAGAAATTTATCCCTATGCAGATTTTTTGATTGATTTGCATAGTGGAGATATCAATGAATCTTTATTTCCTTTGGTATTTATTCCTTCGGTGGGTAGTGATGAGGTGAACCGGTTGGCTTTGGAAGGTGCAAAGATGCTTTCTGTACCTTATCGTGTGCGATCAACAGCAAAAAACGGTTTATATAGTTGGGCAGTACAAAAAGGTGTTCCCTCTTTGCTCATTGAAAGAGGAGAGGGTGGACGGTGGTCTGAATTAGAGGTTGCAGACTGTATGGAAGATGTATATCGAATCATGTCTTATCTTTCTATTTCAGAACAAAAGTTCAAATTGGTACAGCAGCAGGAAATTGCGAAAGCCAAATATGAAGAGTCAACTGTATATGGGTATTGGTACCCCAAAATTACTGCAGGTAATTTTGTCTCAGAAGGGGATATTTTGGGAGTGCTGCAACCATATCCGAAGGGCAAACCAGTAGAAATCAAAGCCGAATTCGACGGAGTGATACTTTACTATACAACGGCTCTTGGCGTACAGCCTGGAGATGCCATAGTTGCTTATGGAAGAACGTAAAGTTTTTTGGCGCCTTGCGTGGCCTGCTGCTGCTGAAGGATTGCTTCTTATGATACTTTCAGCAGTAGATTTGTTGATGGTTTCTTCGTTAGGAACGACAGCTGTAGCTGCGGTGAGTATTTTTTCACAACCCAGAATGGTGATATTGTGTTTTTCTAGAGCTTTTGCAGTGGCTGTAACAGCGTATGTTGCACGGCGCAGTGGAGAAAGTAAAGGAGGATGTTTTAGTAGATTTACAAAACAAACACTAACGATTGCATTACTGGGCGGCGGAATATTGTTGCTTTGCACGATTCTGTTGTTAGAACCTATTTTGTTGTTCGCGGGAGCAGACAGGACTTATTTGAATTCTGCTATGGCATATGCAAGACCTGCTTTTTTCGGATTGTTCTTTACTGCCCCTGCCATTGCATTACATGGTGTTTTAGCAGGGCTTGGAGATACGAAATCTGTTTTGAAGGCGAATGTGCTAGGAAATGTAATCAATGTGTTGTGTAATGCGGTCTTTATTTATGGTATTGGACCCGCTCCTAGGCTGGGGGTGTTTGGAGCTGGATTAGGAACATTGTTTGGAGCAGTTGCTGCACTCGGGTATACACTTCTTATTCTTTTGCCCCAAAAGCATCCAGCATCATTGCTAAAGAAAAGTAGATGGAAACCTGATCGAAGGTATTTGAGTCAGATTATGCCATTATATGGAGGGGTATTTACTGAGCAGGCGGTTGAACGTTTTGGTATGTTTGCATACACAAGGATTGTAGCAGGGCTGGGAGCATCTTCTCTTGGAATACACAATATCTGTATGGGAATGTGCGATATATACTATAGTTTTTCGCAAGGTATGGGAAAAGCCGGATTGATACAGTGTGGAAATGACATTGGAGCAACAGGTGGGAAAAAACTGAAAAAAATTTGCCATGTGGTAAAATGGGAAAGTTTGCTGACTGCATCTATAGCATGTGTTTTGTGTATTGTCTTACGTGTCCCTGTGCTTTCCATGTATGCGTTAGAAGGACAAGAACTGCTGTTAGCTTCAGGGATTATGTTGTTTGTAGCGTTTGTGAGTTTTCCGGAAAGTTTTTCTTTGACTCATGCAGGGATATTGAGAGGTATGGGTCATACAGGATATGTAGCTATATATTCATTGGTGAGCATTGCCATATTACGTCCATTGATTACTTATTTGTTGGTTGTTGTGCTGGATATGCAGCTATATGGAGCATGGACAGCTCTGTTATTGGACCAAAGTTTTCGAGCTCTGTTTGCAGTGATAGGCGTGTGTCATATGCGAAAGAAATAAGAGTTATACGTTTTATAATTGCTGAGTATTGCAACATTAAAATATAATTTATGCGATTTGGAAAACCAGTTGAAACATACTTTTCAACTGGTTTTTATGTAGATATTAGTATGATCTGTGCAAATAATTTACTGAATAAAAAGGATTTTTATGTTAAAAAAGTATGTATGGTATCCCATCCCATTATTTGTTGCGGGCGCGATTAGATTCTTTAGAAAAAGTGTATAGGTTTTGTGGATTGCCTTTTTCGAATTGAATGAAAGAAAGATGAGCAAGTTTTGTGTAGTTAAATTCAGTTATATAATATAGTTCAATATTTATAAAGATAATTTTTGAGTCTATTTAAGTGATTCAAAATTGATACCTTGAATAAGTACTTATTTCATAGTTTTATAAAAGGATTCCATTAGGAAATGGAAGTAAGAATTTTTTTAACGTGAATAGTATTTCTATCCTTTAAGAGCATTGGAATTTTTGTATACTAAAATGAGAACTTGGCTCTATATGACTAATTAAACCAGCTTTTTGATGTTCTTTTAATATGATTGATTAAGTGGAATAGAAATAAATTAGCCTATCGTTTTATAACCATTGACTGCTGAGATTAATATTAAGGAAACAGCGAAACTGTCAGATTGATTTCTTTGTGGGAGCACGGGGCATATCATCTGCCCATATTTTTCACTAGTGCTTTATCATAATTTTGTGAATATAAAGTAGGTCGCTTTTGGCGAAAGTCTAATAATCTTGTTTCAACTTTCTTGTATCATATCAAACGGGTAAAATTTTAAAATACTAACAAGTAAAATGATAATCAATATTATTGGTTAGTATGATTTCGGAGGCTGTATGAGAGATTATATAAAACATAACAGTTAGCTAATGACAACTGAACAACTTTTTTGTTTGATTGTGATGGTATTAAAATGATTTCTTATATTTATAATGTATCTCAAAAATTACGTAAATAAATATTTTTTTCTTGACACATGTAATACTAAGGTATATACTATGTGTGAGTTAGATAACGCTAACTGCAATATATTTGTGTATTAGCTGTAACTAACATAAATTAGCGTATTGAAAGTAAATACATAATAAAGGGAGAATTTTCATGACATTAGAACATGCACTTGAGGGAAAAGAATATATTATTCAAAGCATTAATACAGATGATGAGGAGTTAAATGCATTTTTATTTTCTCTTGGCTGTTATGCAGGCGAACCAATTACAGTTGTTTCTCGATTAAAAGGTGGATGCGTTGTTTCCATTAAGGACGGTAGATACAATATCGATAATCAATTGGCAGCAGCAATTCAGATTTGATTTTTATGAGAGTCGTTTATTTTGACATATGGTTAGCGTAAGATAACTATATGTCTGAATATAAAGCAAATATTATATAGGGAAGAGGAGGAAGTATTATGAGAATTGCCCTTGCAGGCAACCCGAACTCCGGTAAAACCACTATGTTCAATGCCTTGACAGGTAGAAATGAAAAAGTGGGGAACTGGGCTGGCGTTACGGTTGAAAAAAAAGAACATCCTATTAAAAAGAATTACTCTGGAGAAGTGGAAGAACTGGTTGCAGTTGACCTTCCGGGTGCATATTCAATGTCACCTTTCACATCGGAAGAAAGTATCACAAGCTCTTACGTTAGAAATGAACATCCAGATGCCATTATTAATATTGTGGATGCAACTAATTTAAGTCGTAGCTTGTTTTTTACGACACAGCTTTTGGAATTGGGAATTCCTGTGGTAGTAGCATTGAATAAAAGTGATATCAATAAGAAAAAAGAAACTACCATCAATACAAAAGTCCTTTCAGAAAAGCTGGGCTGCCCGGTAGTAGAAACAGTTTCAACTGCTGCAGAAGGTCTGAAATTGGTTGTTGATGCAGCGGTGGCTTCAAAGGGACAAGTTCAAAAAGCACCCTATGTGCAAGGGGATATTGATTTGACCAATAAGCATGTCGTTGAAGAAGCGGATCGAAAACGATTTGCATTTGTAAATGATCTGGTGTCCCAAGTGGAAAAAAGAAAAATCTTGACAAAAGATAAGGGCACAGGTGACGCAATAGATAATGTTTTGACCAACAAAATCGTGGGTATTCCCATCTTTGCTGTTGTCATGTTTTTGGTATTCCAAATTTCACAGGTATGGGTTGGTCCATTGATCGCGGATACATTGGTTGCTTGGATTGAAACTTTCCAGGGTTACATCGGTGAATTACTGGCAGATGCGAATCCACTGCTGTCAGCCTTGTTGGTTGATGGTATCATCGGCGGCGTTGGTGCCGTTGTTGGTTTCCTGCCACTGGTTATGATCATGTATTTCCTGATTGCATTGCTGGAAGATTGTGGATATATGTCCCGTGTTTCTGTTGTGCTGGATCCAATCTTTAAAAAAGTTGGTCTTTCTGGTAAATCCGTGATTCCTTTTGTAATCGGTACTGGTTGTGCAATTCCTGGTGTTATGGCAAGCCGTACAATTAGAAACGAACGCGAACGTCGTGCGACAGCAATGCTGACACCCTTTATGCCCTGTGGTGCAAAAATCCCCGTAATTGCTTTGTTTGCAGGTGCTTTCTTTGAAGATGCTGGTTGGGTTAGTTTCCTGATGTATTTTACTGGCGTTGTTTTGATTTTCCTTGGTGCTTTGCTCGTAAACAAAATTTCTGGATATAAAAACCGTAAGTCTTTCTTTATTATGGAATTGCCTGAATACAAAGCACCCTCTTTTATCTTTGCTTTGAAAGCGATGTGTGCACGTGGCTGGGCGTACATCGTAAAAGCAGCGACCATTATCCTGCTGTGTAATACAGCTGTACAGATTATGCAGACTTTCAACTGGAGTTTCCAGGTGGCAGAAACTGCTGATAGCTCCATTTTGGCTTCCATTGCTGGACCATTTGCTTATTTGCTGATTCCCATTGTTGGTGTACTTAGCTGGCAGCTAGCAGCGGCAGCAGTAACAGGCTTTATTGCAAAAGAAAACGTTGTAGGTACTTTAGCTGTATGCTTTGTTGGTTTGGAAAATCTGATTGATACAGAAGAGTTGGCAATGATTGAAGGTGCAGGCGGTGAAATTGCAGGTGTAATTGCTATTACAAAAGTTGCTGCACTGGCATATCTGATGTTCAACCTGTATACACCTCCTTGCTTTGCGGCCATTGGTGCCATGAACTCTGAAATGAAAAGCAAAAAATGGTTGTGGGGCGGTATTGGCTTACAGTTGTGTACCGGTTATACCATTGGTTTCTTAGTATACCAGATTGGTACTTTGATTACGACAGGTTCTATAGGAGCTGGCTTTGTACCTGGTTTGATTGCAGTATTGATCATGGTAGCTGTTGTGATTTATCTGTGCAAGAAAACAGAAAAGGAACTGAAACACGAATATGAATTGAACGGAGCGAAAACGGTATGATTGATTATATCATAATTGCAATCATTCTCATCATTGTGGTAGCAGCTGGCATATATGTTTATAGGGCGAAAAAAAGCGGACGGAAATGTATTGGTTGCCCAGATGGTTGTTCCTGTGGAACAAAAGAAAACGGGCATGGAAGTTGTTGCTGTGATAAGACAAATAAGTAATTGTATTTTCGTAATAACGAATTTGATTATATAATTACAGGTTACATCTTATTATATAAGGATGGGTGAGGTAAGTGAAACAGAGGAGAGTAACAGAAAATTACTTAAAAACTATTTATGAACTTTCACAAAAAGGAGTTGTACGCAATCAGCATCTCGTGCATGCCTTATCTGTTTCGCGCGCTACTGTATCTGTTTCCGTAAAGATTCTAGCGGAAGAAGGTTTTGTTTATCTGGTCGACGGAAAGTATATTTACTTAACTCAGAAAGGTTTGCAGATTGCAAAAGAAATGAATGAAAGATATCAAGTGCTATGTAAATTACTTATCAGTTTGGGAGTGAAACCAGAAATTGCATCAAGAGATGCATGTGAGTTGGAACATTGTATGGGCGCAGAAAGTTTTTCAGCTTTGAAAACACTTGTACAATGTGAAATTTGATTTCCATATTGGAGATTGCATGCTATTCTCTATAAAGTCATGATATTTTAATAGATTCATTTAAGCGACGTTCCGTTTTTCTAAATGGAACGTCGCTTTCCTGTATAGATTTTTGGAGAAAACTACGGGAAGTATATTAATGCATATAAATTTTTTAAGATTTTTTCTGCAGATGAATTCCTGTATTATAAATATCGGGAATACTGGCATTTTCGCAAATGTACTGGATGGCATTGAAATTGAATATTTTATTGAAAATGAGGTGGAGGATATGTTTCATTTTGATGGAATTTTAGTAGGAATTGCTTCTTTGTGTATTATTGGTATATTTCATCCGTTGGTAATATGGAGTGAATATTATTTTTCAGAACGTATTTGGCCAGTATATTTCATGATGGGTTTGTTTTGTTTGATACTTTCCTTATTTATGAACAATATATTTTCTGTATTATTAGGTATCTTAGGATGTTCTTTTTTATGGAGTATCAAAGAATTGAAAGAGCAAACAAAACGTGTTGCACGTGGCTGGTTTCCTCAAAATTCCAAGCGTAAGCAAAAAATGAAATCAAAGTGATTTTTGGTTTTATCACAGAGAGATACTGTGAGTGTTTCACAATTTTTATATATCAAATTTGAATAATGTGACGATTGAAATAAAGTTATTGTTCTTTTATAATTAATCCAGTTAGCATATGCTAACTCTTATCAATTAGAGGGGAAGTGGAATATGTAGAAGGGATTAGATATTAATATGAAATACTTCATTATAACATTAAGTTAGTCATTGCTAACTGAAGAGGAGGCGTTTATGAAAAAACTACAGGCACAGATATGTGCAGCATTAATGACTTCAAGTATTGCGTTGGGGGCACTTCCCTCCGCACAGGTATTTGCGGCTAGTTCTGATATTGATGGACATTGGGCGCAACAACAAATATTAACATTCGCGGAGAATGGATATATTGCTGGTGATGGAACTGGGAATTATCTTCCAAATCAGATTATGACAAGAGCGCAGTTTGCAGCTGTTATTAATCGAGTAATGGGGTATACAGAAGAATCTCCATCTATTGCAAACTATACAGATGTAGAAGATAGTGCTTGGTATCGCTCTGATTTAGCAAAAGCTTTATCGGCAGGATATATGAGCGGAACATCGGCAACCACTATGTCCCCGAATCAGCCTGTCACAAGAGAACAGGCTGCGGTTATGATTGTAAGACTGCTTGAAGAAAATACTTCAGTAGATTTATCTGTTTTGGATGATTTTACAGATAGAGGTGATATATCTGCTTTTGCAGTAAATGCAATGGCAAAGTTAATTTCTGATGGATATCTTTATGGTGCGGATGGCAAATTAATGCCTCAAAAATCAATGACACGAGCGGAAGGTATCGCTCTTCTTTCCAGATCTATGGATGCACTAAAAGATACCAATCTTGAAGAAGAAAAAGAGGAAACAAAGACGGAAGAAAAAGACAATTCCAATAAAGGAAGTTCTGGAGGCAGTAGCGGCGGTGGTAGCAGCAGCGGCGGCGGTGGCAGCAGCAGCGGTGGCGGTGGCAGCAGCAGCGGTGGCGGTGGTAGCTCCAAACCTTCTCAGAATATCGCTAAAGCTGCACAGACGAAACTGGTAGATTTAGGACGAAGTCAGTATGTTGTCGTTTCCTTTGAAGAAGGTTTTTCCAAGGATAATACAAAACTGATCATTGACGGAGTTGATGTTACTTCTAATTTTACCAATGTAGATGATGATGGAACCATCGTCAAATGGGAACTGACTTCTTTGAATCCTGCCAAATTGGTATTGGAAAGCGGAAACAGCAAACAGGAAGTAAAGCTGACAGATAACCAGAACCCTAAAGAACCGGAAGTATTGGCGTCAGTACCAGAATCCTATAATCTGATGGCAAATGGCGCTGTAGCGGTTTGGGACTATCATTTGACAAATTATGATGAAGCTGGGGTTGTAAGAGTATATCCTAAAAAAAACAACATTTGATTTGGACGCATCTGATGAATCCATCCCATACTATAGCCCTGATGCAGAAGTTACAGAAGAAGGCACAGGTGAAGTTACAGGTGAAGTTATCGTAATGTTCAATTATTCCACTGCAGAAGAAAAACAGTGGTTCGACGGCATTACGGATGTTGATCTGGTGGCATTCAATGAAAATAATAACACCTTAAATGATAAACTTCAGTACACAAAAGGGCAAGCGGAGCACCACGGAAAAACAGTTGGTCAAATTAGTATATCTTTGGGACAGACTAATTTCCGTAACAATGGACGTTACAACATCAGAGTTACAAGTGGTGGACAAAGCTGGTTGTTCCCGATTCATGTGGTAAATGAAAAAGCACCATCTATGCATTTACAGTGGGATGGCGGCGTCATCCAAAGCGGTGAAAACGTGCGTTTCCATGTAGAGGATATGGTATACGGCATTACAATGCCTGTATATCGTGTAACATTGACTGCACCGGATGGAAAAATAAAAGAGCTGGAAAAATTTACAGATTACTACCTGATTGGTGAATTGTTCGTTCTCTACAACGATGTTGAGGGACATAATAATATTCCAGATAATGGAACATATACGATTAAGGTTTATGCTGAGGGCTTCAAACCTATGGAAACAACTTTTGTAGTTGGCAGTGGAGTGAATAATGCCATTACATATGCTGGTGCTGATGCTGTTACCATGGCAACCTTCGATGGAGGCGGGTCTTCCGGTGGAGACGGTGGCAGCAACGTGATGAACGCATATCTGATTTTTGACTCTGATTTGCTGGCAAATGCGGAAATTCTGACGGAACTGGGCATCGAACAGGAAAGTGCAGCAAAAATTGCTGAAAGATGGGATCAGGATATGACAAGCTGGCTTTATGTTTTTGATAAAGGTGGCAAAGTATTCTATGACTACAGCGGAAAGAGCGGCGCCTTTACCAATATGGTAGACAAAGCAGAAGCTGATGGTGAATATCTGACTTTTGCTGAATTCCAGAAAGAAGGAACTGCTTCTGTAACGCAGAATCGCCCTTACGCAGCAAAATATGTACTGGAAGACAACCTCCTTGGGGAAACACAAATGGGCGGTAGCTACATCGGTAGACCTGCACCAGAACTGACTGTGGTAGAAAGTCAAGAAGGTTCTGACCTGAAGCTTAGCTGCGCAGACACAACTTACTTGGCTGCGATTGCAGAGGATGGAGAAATTTATCTCAACGGTGATCTGTATCCATTGGCTCAAGATGATTTTACTGTAAAACTGAAAGATGCTACTTTGACAATAGTTAAAGACAAACTGAAAGTAGGCGAAAATACCATTCGTATTTCAGTTGGCGGATATCAGGATAAAAAAATCGAAGTGGATTATGGCAAAACAGTTGAAGAAACAGTTCTGGAAGTAAAAGCTGGAAATATTGGCGAAGCTGTTACTGTAACGGCTGCAGGGGAAAATGCCACAGGTGACATCTGGAAATATCTGACAGAAGTCAAGCTGACATATCCAGATAATACAGAGAAAAAAGTTTTGCCTGATGGAGATGAATCTGTTTATAAAGAGATTGGTTATGAAATTTCTGGAAAAGACTTGATTTTGGGGAAAGATTTGTTTACACAGGCTGGCAAATACCAGATCGCTGTTACGGCAAAATATTATGGTACGAAAACAGTAGAATTCACTGTTGTTGATGGAACATCTACAGAAACAAAACCTTTACCGGAATATAAGGGAGTAACTTGTGAAAAAAGTGCTTTCTATGAAGTAACTTACACATTCACTTTCACACCGTCTTACGATAAGAATATCGAAGCGTGGATAGGTGCTGTAAACAAAGTAACAGTCAATGGTACAGAGTATAGTTCCGGTGTAGGTGATCCGTATTTCACAACCAACACAACAGACCAGAAGATCATTCTTCATGGGGATAAACCTTTCAAAGATGGCGATAATACTGTTGTGATTTCCGCAGAAGACTATAAAGATTTGACATTGACAGTTGGAAAAGATGGAACCATTGGCGGAGATGCTGGAGAAGATCCAGGGGAGCCGGGAGAAAATCAGGATGCTCCAGCAGTAAAATCTTTAGATTTTGTTGAACCTAGTTACATGTCAAACGGTTATTATCGTTTGAAATTTAATCTGACTGAGGATGATGCATCTGCTTATTTGGAAGCGATTACTTCCATAAAGATTAACGAAGTGGAGTGTAACAAAAAGGAAACAAGTTTCTCGGGCAACACAAATTCCTATAAGTTCTCCAATGATGAGGCATATGGAGGAGATGATCAATTCATTGATTTCACGGAAGATTGTTTCTCAGGAGAAGGGGAACACACTTTAACAATTTCTGCAGATGACTATGAAACACTGACTTACACATACCCTGCACAATAATTTGCATAGGAACCAGTTTTAGTAGGATAAAATGGAAAAGGCAAACAGGAAAATAAAAATTTCTGTTTGCCTTTTCATGTACTCTCATATTAAATAAAAATTCGGAAAAAAGATAGCAAGTCGGTGGCAATAGTCACTGACTTTTTTTACTTAGAAAGCTATTGATGACAGTAAACCATCTTTATACTATTTTGCTAGACATAGAACAGATTATTTTTGTATTGGATTTATCCAAACCTCATAGCTTGCTACGTTAAATATTAGATTGAAATATAAATCTGATTTGCTTCTGCAGGTTTTTTCCAATTATAAAAAAGCGTCTAATAAAAATATCAATTTTAACATATCTTGGCATCAATGTTATGTAGATCATTCCGGTGTTTATATATTTCAAGTAATGTACTCTTGACAAATAAAATGACTGATTTTATAATATAACTGTGTTATATAACACTGTTATATGGAGGTCGATATGGCAGAGCAAAGCTTAACAACGTTAGAATATATTCATCTTGAGGCCAAAAGGGAATTTTCAGAGAAAGGTTATCGTTCTGCATCCTTACGAAATATTCTTAAATCTGTAGGGCTGACGACGGGTGCTTTTTATGGGTACTATAAAAGCAAAGAGGAGCTCTTTGAAGCTCTTGTGGGCAAACACTATGATTATTTGATTAATCGTTTTAAAGAAGCCCAGAAGGAATTTGCGAATCTTCCGCATGAACAGCAACCGAAAGTTATGAGCGATATTTCTGGGATGTGTATGTTTGATATGCTACATTATGCTTATCAGAATCTGGAAGAATGTAAATTGCTTCTCTGCTGTTCAGAAGGTACACGATTTGCTAATTTTATAGACGAAATGGTTGAGATTGAGATGAATGGCACCCAGGCGTATAAAAACGTTTTAGCAAAGTTGGGGCATCCTTCTCCGCCAATAGATCCAGCCTTAGAACATATTTTGATTACAGGGATGTTTCATACGTTTTTTGAACTGATTATTCATGAAATGCCCCTTGCTGACGCAGAAAATTATGTTGAACAGATGAGAGCGTTTTATACCGCTGGTTGGATGAAAATTATGGGGCAGTAAAGCCCTATAATTTATATACATGAGTTAGTCATTGCTAACCTAAAGTATAAAAATGTAAAGGAGGAGTTTACTTGAAAAAACAATCTAATTTGTCACGTCTGCTTGAAATTGCAGGAAAATACAAATACTTGACCTACGCTTCATGGATATTATCTGCCATCAGTGCCTTGCTCGCTTTGGTTCCATATTATTTTATATGGGCAATGATGAAGGAAATATTACAGGTTGCTCCCAATTTTAATGCTGCCAAGGATGTTACACATAATGGGTGGATGGCGGTATTGTTTGCAGTTATATCGATGCTAATATATATTTCCGGTCTTATGTGCTCTCATTTGGGTGCTTTTCGCATTGCAACAAATTTGCGTTTGCAGACAATGAAACATATCGTAAAACTTCCATTGGGAGCTGCGGAGAGGTTTGGCAGTGGAAAACTTCGAAAGATCGTGAATGAATCCAGTGCTGCAACAGAAACTTATCTTGCACATCAACTTCCAGATCGAGCAAATGCCATTGCCACACCTTGCGGATTGCTTTTTTTGCTTATGATGTTTGATTGGAGACTTGGTCTTTTAAGCCTTTTGCCAGTAGTTCTTGCATTTTCCATTATGATGACTATGACAGGCAAAGAAATGCAGCAAAAAATGAAAGAATATCAAGATGCGCTGGATGATATGTCTAATGAAGCAGTTGAGTATGTTCGAGGGATTCCGGTTGTTAAGACTTTTGGTCAAACGATCTACTCATTTCGAAAGTTCAAGGACTCCATCGATCGCTATAAAGTATGGGTTATTGCTTATACAAAGCAGCTTCGTATGCCAATGATGCTTTATACAGCAGCTATTAATGGGGTATTTGTTTTCCTGATTGCTGGTGCATTATTATTTACGCAGGAGCATACTTCTGTGGACTTTCTTCTGAATTTAATCTTTTATATTATTATTACCCCCATTATATCTGTAACTTTAACACGCATTATGTTCCAAAGTGAAAACGCCATGATTGTGGATGATGCTTTACAAAGAATTGACAGCATTATGACTTTAAAACCTCTGGAGGAAACAAAACATCCGCTGCATCCAGAAGATGGATCTGTATCACTGGAAAATGTGCATTTCAGTTATGATGGAAAACAAGAGGTTTTGAAAGGGATTACGCTTTCCATTCCATCTGGACAAAAAGTTGCTTTTGTAGGACCTTCTGGCGGTGGTAAGACTACACTTGCGAATATAATTTCTCGTTTCTTTGACCCTGATAGCGGAAGTGTAAAAATTGGTGGTGTGGATATCCGAGATATTTCCAAAGAAGAGTTAATGAATACGATTTCTTTTGTATTTCAAAATAGTCATTTGATAAAAGCTTCTATTTTAGAAAATGTTCGTTTAGGTAAACCAAATGCGACCCGACAGGAAGTTATGACAGCACTGCAAAATGCACAATGCCAAGATATTCTGGAAAAATTGCCCAATGGTGTAGATACCATAATTGGCACAAAAGGAATTTATCTTTCTGGTGGAGAACAACAACGAATTGCAATTGCTCGTGTTATGCTAAAAAATACGCCAATCGTTATTTTAGATGAAGCCACAGCATTTGCAGATCCTGACAATGAGTTTCGTGTGCAGGCAGCGCTTTCTAAACTCACACAAGGGAAAACGGTTCTTATGATTGCGCATAGATTATCTTCTGTAGTTGGAGTAGATCAGATTTATGTGATAAAAGATGGGCAAATTGTTGAAAGTGGCTCTAGCGATGAATTGCAGAATAAGGATGGACTCTTTGCCAAAATGTTGGAAGAATACCAGTCTTCCGTTCAATGGAAGGTACAAAAGGAGGTATTGAAATCATGATTAAATATTTGCAGAAAAAATATGCTCTTTCTGAAACGGGGGCAAAAGATCTGATAAAAGGATGCATTGCATGTGTTATGCAAAATATTTCTTTCATGTTTCCCGTTGGATTGCTTTATAGCCTTGTAAGTGATTTGATCAATGGAGGTGTACCTAAAAATAGGATTTCTTTTTACATCATTGGTTGTGTACTATGCATAGGAATTATTTTGGTAACAACATACTTCCAATACAATGCAACATACTTTGCGACTTATATTGAAAGTGGTATACGCAGGGTTACCTTGGCAGAAAAATTACGAAAGATACCAATGTCCTTTTTTGGAAAAAAGGATTTGGCGGATCTTACCAGTACAATTATGGCAGATTGCACTTTCTTGGAACAGAGTTTTTCGCACTTCATCCCGGAATTGGTTGGATCAATTATTTCTACAGTATTGATTTTGATAAGTTTATTCTTTTACGATTGGCGCATGGCTTTAGCTGCACTTTGGGTAGCACCAGTGGCATTTGCCATTGTAGGGTTTTCTGCAAAAATTCAAGAAGGATTTAATAAAAAGTCAATGGATGCAAAAATGTCTTGCGCAGATGGAATTCAAGAATGCATCGAAACAGTTCAGGACCTGAAAGCTAATAATGCAGAGAAAGAATATTTGAAAGGTCTTGAAAAGAAAATACGCTATGTGGAACATCGCTCTATTTTAAACGAATTTGGGTTAGCTGCATTTGTGGTATCAGCCTCTCTCGTTTTAAAACTTGGAATTGTTACCGTAGCTCTTGTTGGATCTATATTGTTAGTGCAAGGCAGTTTGGATGTATTAACATTCTTTTTATTTCTGTTGGTTATTTCCAGAATGTATGATCCATTACAAGGTGCATTGCAGAATTTGGCAGCTGTTATTTCTACCCGTACAAATATTGCTCGTATGAATGAAATTTTGGATCATCCAATGCAGCAAGGCGAGACATTACTTTCCAATAAAGGGTATGACATTTCCTTTGAACATGTCCAATTTGCGTATAATTCAGGTGAAACCGTCCTGAGGGATGTTACTTTTACGGCAAAGCAGGGAGAAGTAACTGCACTGGTAGGACCTTCGGGAGGAGGCAAAACGACAGTATCTCGTTTGGCAGCTCGTTTTTGGGATGTTACCTCTGGTAAGATTACGGTTGGAGGCATGGATATTTCAAAAGTCGATCCAGAAGTATTATTTTCTTTGTACTCAATTGTATTTCAGGAAGTAACATTGTTTGATAATACGATTATGGAAAATATACGTATTGGCAATCAGAATGCCACAGATGCGGAAGTTCTGGCTGCGGCACATCTTGCAAATGTTGATGAGTTTGTTGAAAGATTGCCTGATAAATGGAATACCTATATTGGAGAAAACGGATGTGAACTTTCTGGCGGTGAACGCCAACGAATTTCCATAGCACGAGCTTTTTTGAAAAATGCACCAATTATTTTGCTGGATGAAGCTACAGCAGCTTTGGATGTAGAAAATGAAACCTTGATTCAAACAGCGCTGTCGAGGCTGATCGAAAATAAGACTGTTTTAGTGATTGCGCATAGAATGCGTACTGTAGCAAGCGCTGATAAAATTGTGGTGTTGTCGGGAGGAAAGGTGGCTGAAGAAGGAACGCCTGATATGTTAATGAAAGAAAACGGTATCTATGCCCATATGGTAAATAAGCAGAAAGAAAGCCAAAATTGGACACTATTATAATGCTGGTTCAAATTCTGTTGGAGAGAAGTGATGAACCACATATAAGAAATGGAGAAGTGTATTTGTAATAAACAAAAAACGTACCTCATAATAGAGAAACACCGATTATCATCAATGCATGTAGAAGCTGATAGACCAATATTATAGAAAAAATTGACTTTATTCTTAATAAGTGCTACAATACACATACCCATAGAGGTATGGAGGTTAGCGTATGAAACAATGTATGGATTCTGCAAATCTGCATCGCAGGCTTGCAAAAATTATTGGACAAATTCAAGCAATTGACAGAATGATTGACGAGGATGTGCCTTGCGAGGATATTCTTTCTCAAATTAATGCAGCGAAATCTGCTCTTAATAAAGCGGGACAGGTAGTGCTTGAAGGTCATATCAAACATTGCGTAAAAGATGGCATTGAACATGGAGATGCGGATGCAACAATTGAGAAATTTACCAAAGCAGTAGAACGCTTTGCCAACATGCAATAAAATAAAATTTTTCCGAAAGGCAGTTTAAATAACTGCCTTTTTTCTTTTGGAATCCTTGACATATTATACCCCTATGGGTATAATATGGGTATACCCCCATAGGTATAATAGTGGTCAAAGTATGGGTATAGAAAAGAGGTTTCATATGGAGAATATTATCGGAAAAGTGGAAGAATTTATGGAGCTTGGAGGAAAAAAGAAGGATATTGTGTTTCTAGTGCTTGGCGGACTCTCGCTTATGATAAGTGTTTTTGATTTGGTACCATTGCCGTTTGATGCGGCGTGGATTGCTATTATTCTTTGTGGTGTGCCAATTGTTTTAGAAGCCATAATTGGTCTTATTACTTCCTTTGATATTAAAGCAGACGTACTTGTATCTCTTGCTCTTATTGCTTCAGTGTTTATCGGAGAAGATTTCGCTGCAGGCGAAGTTGCTTTTATTATGCAACTTGGCTCTTTACTTGAAGATCTAACTGTTGCTAAAGCGAGAGCGGGTATTGAAAAACTTGTTCGTTTAACGCCGCAGACAGCAAGAGTTATTATGAACGGTGAAGAAAAGATTATTCCTGCCGAGCAAATAAAGGTTGGTGATATCATTCGTGTTCTGCCTGGTGAAACGATTGCTGTTGATGGTGTTATCATTTCTGGTCAGACTTCTGTAAATCAAGCGGTTATGACAGGAGAATCTCTCCCTGTAGATAAAATAGTTGGTGATGAGGTATTTTCGGGTACGGTCAATCAGTTTGGTGCATTTGAAATGAAAGCTATAAAAGTCGGTGAGGACAGTTCCATTCAAAGAATGATTAAGCTGGTACAGTCTGCCGATGCGGATAAGGCAAAAATCGTTGGTCTTGCGGATAGATGGGCAACTTGGATTGTTGTGATTGCGCTTACTGCTGCAGGTCTGACTTGGGCATTTACGGATGAAATTATTCGTGCAGTTACTATCCTTGTTGTGTTTTGCCCTTGCGCATTGGTACTTGCTACCCCTACTGCAATTATGGCAGCTATCGGAAATGCTACGAAACATGGCTTTCTTGTCCGTGAAGGTGATGCTCTTGAAAGACTTGCCAAAGTATCAAAAATA
The DNA here is from genome assembly GCF_900142265.1 of Anaerotignum lactatifermentans DSM 14214. Taxonomy (GTDB): domain Bacteria; phylum Bacillota; class Clostridia; order Lachnospirales; family Anaerotignaceae; genus Anaerotignum; species Anaerotignum lactatifermentans. The sequence continues at coordinate 23,356 of NZ_FRAH01000037.1, forward strand.
ACTTTTGATAAAACGGGTACTCTAACATATGGCACACCCAAAGTAACTGCGGTTAAATCTGTTTCTGCATATAGTGAAGATGAGATTTATTCCTATGCTGCCTCAGCTGAGCACATGAGTGAACATCCTATTGGAAAGGCTATTGTCCGTTGTTACGGTCAAAAAACAGTCGCTTGTAAGGATTTCAAAATGAGTCTCGGCGAGGGAGTAACGGCTACTGTTAATGGAAAGGTTGTTAAAGCAGGTAATTTAAAGCTTATGGAAGGCGTAACAATTTCCAAAGAACTTGCAAATGCTGCAGGTAAATATTTAAATGAAGGTAGTACTATAACTTATGTTGTCATTGATGATGTATTAGCAGGTTATATCGTTCTTTCTGATACGGTGAGAGAAGAAAGTAAGGATATGATTGCAGCACTTGGTAAAATCGATGTGCATCCTGTTCTTCTTACCGGAGATAACAAGAATGCGGCTGAAACCATTGCGAGTCAATTGGGCATAAGTGAGGTTTATGCTAATTGTCTGCCAGAAGATAAGTTGAACTATATCGGTAAATATCAAGATGGTGGATATTCAGTCTGTATGATTGGTGATGGCATTAACGATGCACCAGCACTTAAAAAAGCATATGTTGGCATTGCGATGGGTGGTGTTGGGAGCGATATTGCGGTGGATGCCGCAGATATTGCTCTTGTGAATGATGAAATCAAAGAGTTACCACACCTTTTATCCCTTTCAAAGAGAATGATGACTACCATTAAGGTGAATCTATCATTCTCTTTGGGACTAAATTTTCTTGCAATTGCACTTGCTATAACCGGGTTACTCGGTCCCGTTACAGGTGCATTGGTACATAATACAGGATCAATACTTGTAATTATAAACTCGGCATTACTTTTGAATTGGAAGAAAAAATAAAACTGCTAGTGCCCTCTGCAAGTTTTACAAGTCTTGCAGGGGGTGCTGTCAATATGTATATAATACCGCAAAGTAACGGAAACTGTCCTTCAGTTCAAACTATGGTGATGAAAAGAAATAATGGTATAACAGAGACAGCGGTCAGTTCAAAAAGATGATGATAAGAATAACAAATATAATATTGAAAATTCTTTTGCTATTGCAAGGCTATCAAAAAACTGACGTTCTTGACAGAGTGATATTGCCGTGTTATGCTAAGCTATATATTGAGTATTATGTTTCAGTAAATCTGAAACAGGCTGTTTAAGGATTATATGCGTGATTGTTATGTGTTTTTACATATCAGTCACGCATTTTTTATTTTGACGATAGCGGGAAGAAATCAAATGAAATTTTGGTTTTTTTCCGCTTTTTTTATTGGTCAAAGGGCGAAGGAGCCTTTGATATAAACAAATATTTTTAGAAAGGTGGAAGCGTTTATGAATGAAAAAGTGTTTATGGATCAGTATCAAAAGAATTTTTTGAATGAGGAGGAATTTATTGCCTTTCTTCAGGAAAGGGAAGAAAACTCTGCTTGGCAGCGAGAAAAGAGTAGTGAAATCCGTTTTTTAGCAGCAGATGACCAGAAAGTGACAATGTTCATGGAGAACGAGGAAAATCATGAGATGCAGCCAATTATGGAAGATACCATGGAACATACCCGTCTGGTTCTGAAGGTGCAGGATAGTTTTTATCCGGTACGTAGCTGTGCAGTGAAAACCATTTTAGATAGGGCAAGGGTCTCTGGCAACGCCTTGAACAAAGTGGAAAAAACTGTCCTTGCTAAAATTTTGAACTACTGTATGGAAGTTGCATCTGGAGAAGCATTGCTCAGGTTTTGCGAGAAAAAAATATCCGCTGTTCATGGTGGTGATCCATCAGACTACGCAGTATTAGAAATGCCGGAATTATTCCGCAAGACAGTGGAATACCTGCAAACGAATTTCCCAGGATATACCTTTGCAGGTGCATCTTATGACCATAGTGTAGCTACTGCTTTATGGGAGCTGAGCAATGAAACAGATTTGCTTCAGGAGTACAGGAAGCTGCTGAAAAAACACCGTTTACCAACAGATGGGTTAAAAGCCGGACTTCGTTTAACGACTTCTGATGTGGGGTATAGTGGTGCAAACTTATATCCATTGCTCTTTGTTGGAAGCGGAGCTAAGATTTTACCTCTTGGCAGTCCTTTAAAATTGGAACATAAAAATGGTGCTAGTCTTGAGAAATTTGACAGCCAGTTAAATCTGTTGTATGCCCAATACGGAAAGGCATTAAGCAGCCTAGAAAAAATGATGAGCCTGATTTTGTTTCATCCAGTAAATACCTTGCTTGGTGTTATGAAGCGTATCGGTATCCCGAAAAAAATTGCCATGGAAATTGCAGAAAATTTCCAGCAGCAGAACGGAGAAACATGTTGTTCAGCGTATGAAGTCTATTTGGGCATTACAGAGGCAGAACATATCCTCATGCGTGATGAGCCAGAAGGCGCTAAAATCGTGAAAATGGAGGAGAACATTGCTCGTGCGGTGCATATCCGTTGGAAGGACTATGATCTGGCTGGAGAAATGAAATGGTAAAAGGAGGAACAAAAAATGTCTTTGGATTTACAGTATGAACCAGAAGTTGTGGTGGATATTACAGGATTAAGTAATGAAGATTGGCTGGAATATCGAAAAAGTGGTATTGGTGGCAGTGATGCCGGCATTATTCTCGGTGTATCAGCCTATAAACTCACAAGAGATGTTTATTTCGAGAAAATTGGCAGAACACCTGACATGCCAGAGGATGAAAATTGGGTCACTCTTGAGGTTGGAAAGCGTTTGGAGGATCTGGTTGCAGAAATCTTTGCGAAAAAAACAGGATTTCGTGTCTGGAAGGAAAAAAGGATGTTGCGTCATCCATTATATCCCTATATGATTGCAGACATTGATTATATGTACGAAACGTCATCTGGTGAAATCGGTATTTTAGAATGCAAAACCGGCAGCCATTATGTGAAAGATAAATGGGACAGCGGTGCAGTACCCTATACTTATGAGGTACAATGCAGACATTACATGGCAGTAAGAAATGTTTTTGCCAGTTATGCTGCTTGCCTGCATGGCAACACAGAAAACGATTTTATCTATCAGAAAATCGAACGCGATCTGGATTTTGAAGAAAATCTGATTGAACAGGAAGGGATGTTTTGGTACGACTATGTGGAAAAGCAGCAGGAACCGCCGTTAACAGGTGATGGTGATTTGATGCTTAGGAGCCTGAAGCGTTATCAAGCAGAGCGTAATCAACAGGAAGAATTACTTTTTGATGATAAGTATGGAGATGTACTTGAAAAAATTATAGAAATAAAAAGTGAAAAATCAGCTTTAGATAAGACAGGTAGAGAATTGGAAGGAAAAATCAAGACAATGTATGCACAATTTGCAGCCATGTTGGGTTCCGGTACAAAAGGAAAGTGTGTAGCAGATGGGTGTGAGTATTTGATCACCTATAAGCCATCTTACCGTACCTTGATACCAAAAGAAGCAATGGAACGAATGAAGTTAAATGACAAAGAAATGTTTGATAAATATGCTTCTGTTTCAGAAAGCAGAACATTTCAAGTGAAGAAAGTTTTGAAATAAAAGGTAAGGTGATGTGTTTTGATTGCGTCCTATGAAAAGACAATTTATAAGAATGAAGAAAACGGATTTTGCATCCTGCGTATGGTGAGTGAAGAAAAAGAGGAGTTTCCAAAAGAAACGCTGAAACATCAAAACTTCGGGGATGACAAGGTCCGTTTTTCTGTAAAGGGATATTATCTTCCGGAAAGGACCAACATGATGCTGGAGCTCAATGGCAAATGGGAAAACAGCAAATATGGTCTGCAATATACCGTAGACAGTTTTCGCGAAATCATTCCCAAAACGAAAGAAGGTATAGCAGCATATCTGTCTTCTGGTTTGATCCAAGGTGTCGGTCCTGCCACAGCTATACTGATTGTATCGAAGTTTGGATTAGATACATTGGAGGTTTTAGAACACGAACCAGAGCGTTTGCTAGAGGTACGAGGCATTACCCAAAAGAAACTGGATAAGATCCGTCAATCTTTTGCAGACAGCCAGAGTATCCGAGAACTGATGACCTTTCTATCACCCTATGGCATTTCTGTGAATAAAGCGAAAAAGATACAGGAAGCCTTTGGTGTGAATGCGGTGGAAACTATCAAAAACAGACCATTTGCCTTATGTGAAATCTCTGGCTTTGGTTTTTTGACGGTTGATGAAATGGCGAGAAAAATCAATTTCCAACCGGATGATCCTCTGCGTATCGAAGGCGCCATCCTGTATGTGCTGGAAGACGGCAAAGACCATGGCAATGTGTATTTGCCAGAGAGTGAGGTGCTGAAAAAGGCATTGGAGATGCTGAATGAGAAATGTGAAGATACACCTGTGGATGCGTCTGCACTCCGCGAGGTTTATGACTTGATGCAGAAGAAAAAGACAATTATTTCTGAGCATGAGCAGGTCTATCTTCCGAAACTTTATTTATATGAAAAGGAAACGGCAAAGAATATTGCGGCACTGTTGTGTCGAAAAAAGAAACCAGAAGATTGCAAAAAATTTTTGGAGGAAGCACAGAAGGAAAATGGAATCTGGCTTTCTGAAGCCCAAAGTCAAGCTGTAGAAATGTGTATGGAACATCCGTTTTCTATTATCACAGGTGGTCCAGGTACTGGTAAAACAACGGTACTGAAAGTCATTCTGGCAGTCTATGGAAAGATGTTTCAAGGCAAAGAGGTCTTACTTGCAGCACCCACTGGGAGAGCAGCAAGAAAAATGTCGGAAAGTACAGGATATCCAAATGCTTCTACGCTGCATTCCGCTCTTTCTTTGACATCAGATGCCAATGAGCAGGATACGACGGTTTTATCTGCTGATTTCATTATTGTAGATGAAGCATCTATGCTGGATATGCAGCTGGCATATTATCTTTTTGAGGCACTTGCCAGCGGAACAAAGGTTTTGTTCGTAGGTGATATAGATCAGCTTCCCTCTGTTGGTGCAGGAAATGTACTCAGTGAGTTGATTGGCTGTGGTTTAGTCCCGGTAACAGTACTGGACACGGTATTCCGTCAGCAGAACACCAGTAGGATTGCCTTGAATGCCCATGCAATGAAAAATGGAGAGACAAAGCTTTTATATGGCGATGATTTCCAGTTTATAGATGTGAGCGATGTTGCAGAAGCAGTTCAGTCTATTCAGGAAATTTATCAGAGAGCGGTGAAAACCTATGGACTGGAGCAGGTACAGGTATTATCTCCGTTCCGCCTGAAAAGTGATGCCGGTGTGAAAAATCTGAATCAGATGTTAAGAGAATTAGCAAATCCATTGATCAATAAAACCATGGAACTCTCTTATGGAAGCACATCATTTCGCTTTGGCGATAAGGTAATGCAGACAAAGAATACAGAGGTTGCGAGCAACGGTGATATCGGTTTTATTGGAAAGGTAGATAAAAACAATGATGAGGTATTGACAGTCAAGTTTTCAGACCATCGCTTTAAGACATATACAATAGATGAGTTAAATCAGCTGGAACTGGCTTATGCCACTACCATTCATAAATCACAGGGTAGCGAGTATGAATGTGTGATCCTGCCGATTTTATCCTCTTTCTATGTAATGCTGCAAAGAGCCTTGATCTATACAGCCATTACCAGAGCGAAGAAGAAGGTGATATTGGTTGGTCAGAAAAAGGCACTTTTTATGGCAATCCATAAAAATAGCAGTGTCAAGCGTTATACATGGTTGGGAAAAAGAATTCAAGATGCGTATAAGAAGAAAACAGAAGGGAAAAAGACAGCTGTGGTACATACAAAAATACCAGAACAGTTAGCATTGTAAAAAGGACGCTGCGTGATTATGAGAGGACTCTGATCACGCAGTTATTTTTTTGAAAAGGAGAGAAACAACTATGAATGAAACGATGGCAAAAAATATGGAAATTATCAATGGTTTGAATGAAGTGGAAGGCTTCGATCCAGCGGCTTTTTTAAGAAAACTGCAAAGCGAAGCAGGAGAGGAACAGCTCTATCTGGATGTAAAATATCGTAAGCTGTGGTTTCGATTGAAATACCCTTTAGGAAAAATAGCAAAACGTATCATCAAGTTGGAGAATGATTATGCCATCATTGAAAGTAGGATATATCTGGATCGAAACGATCCAGAGGACAGCTATATTTCCTGTGCGATGGCACAGCGTTGGCGTACAGAAGATGACGCCTATGGGAAGAAATATGTGGAGTCTGCTGAAACAGCTGCAGTGGGCAGAGCTTTAGCGGATGCTGGCTTTGGTATCCAGTTTGCTGAACCAGGTGAAGAACATGATCCAAATCCGGTAGACGCACCGGTCACAGTATCAAAAACAAATGAGAATGACCTGTCACCAGAAGATGATGAGCCGTTGCCGGAAGAACCTGTGCCACAGCAGAAGAAAGTTAGAGGTGAGGTCGGAAGTGAAAAATCAAATCCCAAAAGCAGCAAAAAAGAGGAACTGTCGGAACACATGAGTGTTGAGGAACTGACAAAGAAAATGACTTTGGATGATGCCAAAGCTTATATCATTCCTATGGGTGTTTATAAAGGAAAAACCATAGGAGAACTTTGTCTGGAGAAACCGAGTGCTCTGACATGGTATATAGACTCATACGGCGGCAGAAACAATCTGCTTCGTGCCGCAGCAAAGGTATTACTGGATGCTGCGAAATAACAAGGAGGGTATCATATGGAGAAAATATATCCGTTTACCATATTAGATGTGGCAGGAATATTAGACTTGAAGGTTCGCCGTAGACAACCCACAAATATGGATGTAGACTGCCCTTTTTGTAACCACAAAAAAGGAAAAATGAATATCAATCTTGTGAAAAATGTTTTCCGCTGTAACTATTGTGAAACATCAGGGGGGATGATCGACCTATATGCCAAGCTGCATAAGATAAGCCAAAGACAGGCTTTTGAGGAAATTTGTGAGATTTTGCATTGTGGGAAAAAGGCGTCAGAATACCAGACATTTGCTGCTAAACAGAAAAATATGGTACCAGAGTTGGAGCAGGTAGAAAGAGCAGACCTTGAAACGAGAGATCAGACCTATCGTATGTTGCTTTCTCAGTTGATATTGACAGCTTCACATAAGCAAAATTTGCTGGAAAGAGGGCTTCGTATTGATGAGATTGTAAAATACCAATACAGAAGTACGCCAGCCTTTGGATTTCATAATATTGTATCTGCATTGGTGGCAAGTGGTTGTCAGCTCAGCGGTGTGCCAGGTTTCTATACAAGAAAGGATAATACCTATGGTATACAGTTTCATAAAAAAGCTTCTGGTATTTTAATTCCAGTCTGTGCTCTGGATGGACGTGTGGAAGGCTTTCAGATCCGATTAGACCATCCCATTGAAGATAAGAAGTATATCTGGTTTTCCAGTTCCAATCAGTTTCGAGGAGCTTCTATTGGTGGTCCTGTGCATTTTATAGGTAATCCAGCAGCCAAGACAGTATATGTGACAGAGGGGGCGTTAAAAGCGAATGTTGCTCATAGCCTGTCTGGTAGGACTTTTCTTGCAGTAGCTGGTGTGACGCATTATGAGGCTTTAAGACCAGCTTTTGCACAGCTTAGGGAAAACGGTACAACAGATATCATAGAAGCATATGACATGGATAAAGAAACAAATCCACATGTGCAGAGAGCTTGTATGAATATGATACGGATTGCCAATGAGTATGGGTTTCAGGTACACCGATTGAAATGGGATGAAAAATATAAGGGGATTGATGACTGGCTTCAGCATCAACAGATTATAAAGACTATGAAATAGGAGGTTTCATTTGATGGATAAGATTAACCAGCTTTTTATAGAAACATTAAAGAAAGCTGAACAGGAAGGAAAAAAGGAGTATGTGTTTGCTGCTATCTGGAGTTTGATGAAAGAAATCAGAGGTTATCACGATAAAGGTTTTATGGAAAAGATTCTTTTTCAAATTGCAAGAAAGAAACTTGATTTTTTAATGGTGGCAAAGTCAAGGAAGGAAGTAAACGAGATTTTGCGTCCGTCACTTCCTGTTTATAATGGGAATACGTTTTTACCCAATGGACCATTTCATGTGGAAGAAGAGGAATTAGTGATTTGGAGTATAGTATCCATAAAAGTACCTTTAAATCACGAAGGGTTTTTGAGGTATCATCAGTTATTCAAAAAAATTGTTGAGGAACAACATCTATAAATATTTTTATTTGTGATATTTTTTGACTGCATGTAAATTTTTGCATGCAGTTTTTTTATGGAGAAAATTGATATCTAATGTGATTTTTTGTTGAAAATAACAGATTTTAGCCAAAACTAAAATTTTTTCGGAAAACTTTGGATTTTTAGTATTAAGACGTGATTTATTAGGTGAAAGAGGTGGTGATGTAACAAATTGTGAATATGAGGTGGTTAAATGATAATACTTCCATTCGAGAGTGAAGACCTACTCAGTAAGTTTGATTGTTTTTGTAAGAAAGTGCTACGGTATCGAAATTATAATATTTATAGAGAAGAGAAAATAGAAAGAAAAAAAGGAATTTTGTATGTTGGAAATCATAATGAAATTTTTGATCAAGTATGTGTGGAGGATCAATATGGCATACTGTATTTTTGGTTAAAAATGGATGGATTTGTAGTGGCTATTGAGAATGAGTTGCTTTATAGATCCCTCTTATTGTTGCCTCATAAAAAACTGGTTATTCTTATCATGAGTTTTTTTGAAGGTATGACCGATAGGGAAATATCTCAGGAAATGTTGATGCCTCAAAGTACAGTGCAGTATATGGACTATAGTCAATAAAGTGGACACAATTTATAAAGAAAAGTGCCGAGTACAGCTGCTTAGTGCTGTGCCCAGTACCATTCTTCTTTTTCATTTGGTGTCATCATTCCGAGAGAACTATGCGGTCTCTTGGCATTATAGAATCCTTCGATGTATTCGAATACAGATAACCGGAGTTCCTGCAGAGAATGATATGTTTTACGGTTAACTTCTTCTTTTTTGAGGTACTTGAAGAAACATTCACAGCAGGCATTATCGAAAGGATATCCTTTCTTGGAAAATGACTGTACAACATTCAGAGAATCCAATAACTGCCGGAATGCA
>NZ_FRAH01000129.1 GCF_900142265.1 Anaerotignum lactatifermentans DSM 14214
GCTGTTTGTTGACATGTAAATACCTCCTTTTGGTGTCTACTTTATTGTAATAGATAGTTACTTTATGTGTCCACTTTTTTAATATAGATCCAGAGTACATCAATTTATATGCCAAAGATGGAAAAACTGTAATTGGTAAGATGGAAGTAACATATGGTGGTACTATTATAAAATAACATGTAATAGTAAAGAGATTCTCGTTGTTTCTTATATAACGAATTAAAAAGGGAATTAACAACAGTAAAATACAAGTAAGCATGTGATTTTTATAGTTTATATAGGTACTATTTTATGTAAGGAAGCGCTAAAAACGGTGGGGTGTTTTTATGATGATTCATCTTAATGATTGACTGTAATTTTTGTTTAGCCAGTCATGATTGTATTGTTTGAAGGAATTATGCAAAAAGAGCATACCAATCCTCAAAATGTTTTATTTCTATCTTTATATACTTTTGCATTGATTGTTTCCTTATATCATTAATTTTTGAAAAAAAGCTAAAGTTATGGGAAAAGAATCTATGAAAGCAACTCCCCTTAAGAAAACATTGGTTTTCCTTTTCCTTGACTTCTTAAGGGAAAGTGTAACGGCAGTTTTCATAAGAAATCATATCAAATACAATCTTAAAAAAGTAAGAAAGCTGGAATCCTATGTATCATAAAGATTTCAGCTTTCTTTGTTTTCTTATGAAGATGCCCCTAAATAGATTCTTTTTATTTGTGGAATGCCATTGACCAAAGACAAGAATACAAATACAATATAAAATAGAAACATACGTTCTGGTATTGGAGGTGGTTTTTTGAAGGAAAAAACGTATATTGCAATCGACTTAAAATCATATTATGCTTCTGTAGAATGTATGGAACGAGGTCTTGATCCACTGAAAACAAACCTTGTGGTGGCAGACGCCAGTAGAACAGACAAAACTATTTGTCTTGCAGTGTCACCATCTCTCAAAGCAATGGGTATCAAAGGCAGACCAAGACTTTTTGAAGTAGTGCAAAAGGTAAAGGAAATCAATTATGAACGAAAAATACGTTTGCAGAGCAATGGAGGGTTCTTCTTATGATGCAGATGCATTAAGGAAAAATCCCGCTCTTGCAGTTGATTATATCGTTGCTCCGCCAAGAATGGGGTATTATATCAAGCAAAGTGCTTATATCTATGATATTTACATGCAGTTTGTTTCACCGGAGGATATCCATGTTTATTCTATTGATGAGGTGTTTATGGATGTGACACCTTATTTGAAAACCACTGGATTAACTGCCAGGGAGTTTGCAATGAACATCATTCAGGAGGTTTTGAAGAAAACTGGTATCACTGCCACTGTTGGGATTGGTACCAATCTGTATTTGGCGAAAGTTGCTATGGACATTGGGGCGAAGCACATACAGCCAGATGAAAATGGCGTGCGTATTGCAGAATTGGATGAAATGTCATATCGAAGACTGTTATGGGAGCATAGACCGCTTACAGATTTCTGGAGAGTTGGACGAGGCTATACCAAAAAGCTTGAGGAAAATGGTCTATTTACCATGGGTGATATTGCAAGATGTTCCATAGGAAAAGATACAGATTTTCACAATGAGGAGTTATTGTATAAACTTTTTGGCATTAATGCAGAATTGCTGATTGATCATGCTTGGGGATGGGAGCCTTGTACCATTGCGGATATCAAAGCGTATAAACCGGAAAATAACAGCATGGGCTCTGGTCAAGTGCTGCATTGTCCTTATTCAAATGAAAAAGCAAAAATTGTCCTCCTTGAAATGGCAGACCAACTTTCTTTAGATTTGGTGGAAAAAGGTCTTGTAACGGATCAGCTTGTTTTGACCATCGGTTATGATAGGGAAAATCTGAAAGACACCGAAAGAATACGTTCTTATACCGGTAAAATTAAGATTGACCATTATGGTCGAGCGGTCCCGCGGCATGCACAAGGTACGATTTCACTTGGAAAATATACTTCTTCCAGTAAAAAGATGATTGATGCAGCAATAAAACTTTTTGAGGATATTACAAATGAAAAGCTTTTGATTCGGAGAATCAATATGATAGCAAATCATGTGGTTGCAGAAGATGGTGTTTTAAAGCGTTGTGGTTGTGAACAGTTAAACCTTTTTACGGATTATGCCGAGAAGAAAAAATCGAAGAAAAAGAAGCTGTCGATAGAGAAAAAGAGAAAAAACTACAACAGGCAGTGTTGTCTATTAAGCATAAATTTGGGAAAAATGCGATTTTGAAAGGTGTTAGTTTGGAAGAAGGGGCAATAGCAAAAGATAGGAATAATCAGATCGGAGGACATAAAGCATGAGTGGAAAATATGATGATATCATAAATTTGCCGCACCCAACTTCAAAAAAACATCCACGAATGTCAAGACAAAATCGTGCTGCACAATTTTCGCCTTTTGCTGCCCTAACAGGATATGAAGCGGAAATTCGGGAAATTGCAAGACAAACGGAAAAAAAGAAGCAGTTGAGTGAAGATCAGTGGGATATGCTGAATGAAAAAATTATGGAGCTGCTAAAATTACCACATAAACCCGTAAGAGCAGTTGTTACCTATTTTGTTCCAGATCCTAAAAAAGAAGGGGGAACATATCGAAAGAAAGATTGCTATATTGATAAAATTTCCATGGAAAAGAGGGTTTTATTATTGGAAAATAAAGAAAAAATCTTTTTTGATGAAATATGGGATATAGAGTTATGATCCAACGAATGTGTTCACAAAAACATTATTTCGTGCATGGAGAAACATTTCTGTTAATAGGAATAAATGGTGCAGAGTCAGAAATATTTGCTCTGTGTAATAGAAGTATGCTGTTGCAGCCATGGAGCCTGTAGTGAAAAGTATAGAATGCCACTACAGGCAATTTTATTTGAAATGGAATGAACATAATTGATACGAATTCGTCAGCAAACAAAAAACAGTAGGCATAAACGCAAAGTTCCCCTTTAGACCATAGATGTTGCGGTAGTAAAAAGTCTGTGGGTTACAGTTCTGGTTATTTTTCAGTGGTATCATCGTTTATTTTCTCGAAAACACCTATACCAAAGTCATTGAAGTCTGTTTCCATATCCAGAGATTTTGCCAGTGCTTGGCTATTTACATAAAGTTCACGTTCAATACTTAAGAAATCCGGCAGATCTTGGTTGCCTGATGATGAATGGAATAATGTTATATTTGTTTTATATACGGAAGAAGGCATATAGGATAATTCGTTTGCGGTTGAGTTTTCAAAAATAACAGAAGAATGTGGTGTTTCTAAAGTGAACGTGTTTGTATCGTTGGTAGTGATTTTCATATCGAAAGCATCCATAAGGCTTTGATTCACATGAATATATGTCTCTTCCATATGCGTTCCATCAGATTTTTTGGCAGTGTGAAACTTTTTCTGTAAATATGTAATTGAAGAGGTTCTTCTATGGTAAAATTTAAATCATAGGAGGACCTTTTATTATGGCAAAA
>NZ_FRAH01000005.1 GCF_900142265.1 Anaerotignum lactatifermentans DSM 14214
CGAATCAGCATATGTATATGATCCGGACAACATTCTGCTGCTATGATCTCTATCCCTTTTCTTTCGCATAATTCTCTAAGAATTTTCCCTATTTCAGCTTTCATTTTTCCATATATTACCTGTCTTCTATACTTTGGTGCAAATACAATATGATATTTACATTCCCAACTCGTATGTGCTAAACTATTCATATAAAAACCTCCTATGCTTTCTTGTGTCTTGGCGGACTCAAGATGATGATAGCATAGGAGGTTTTTGCTTGAAGCTGAAGCTCACTGATTCCCCCGGCATAGCCGGGGGTTTTTATTGGATTCACCAACAAAAAGCCGCCAAACCTCTCGGTTTGACGGCTTTTTTCCTTGATTATCCCTGCTGTCTGGGATAAACCATATTTTCTTCTTTGATCTGTTCCAGCACTTCTTCCAGGAACTTTCTGCATTCAATTTTTGTAATTTCCAGATTATGATCCAGATAGTTACCGCACATTTCCGCTTTTGCCGCAGGAATTTCACCTGTAAATTCAGCCATATAGCGGTATGCGTCTGCCATGATCGGCGCAACATCCTTGGATTCCAAATCGCCTTTGAAAATCACATACATCCCTGTACGGCATCCCATGGGACCAACATAAATGGTCTTATCTGCCCACTGGTCATGTCCGCGGAAAAAGGTTGCCATCAGGTGTTCAATGGTATGCATCACAGAAGTATCCATAACCATTTCACGGTTGGGTTCTTTCATTCTTACGTCGAATGTGGTCAGTACACCATCACCCACGGTATCTTTTCTGGAAACATAAATTCCTCTCAACAAACGATTATGGTCAATGCCAAAACTTGTAACGTCCATAATGATCCTCGCTTTCTGTACTCTGTTCTGTTTTCCTATTGTATCTTTTTTTGACAGAAAAAGCAATAGCGCACGCCTTTGGAAAAACCATTGCTTTTTATACTACAAACCGTTATAATGTATAAAAATAGAAACATCACCAAGGAAAGAGGGAAAGATTATGGCAAAAGAACTGACAAGAGATGAAGCATTTGCATTATTAAAGGAATATAACAAAGAACCTTTCCACATTCAGCACGGCGAAACCGTAGAATGTGTTATGCGCTATTTTGCACAGGAACTGGGCTATGGCGATGATGTAGAATTCTGGGGTATGGTAGGTCTGCTCCACGACCTGGATTTCGAACTTTATCCCGAACAGCACTGCATCAAATGCCAGGAAATCATGAAAGACCTGGATCTGGATGAAAAACTTATCCACGCTGTTGCCAGCCACGGCTATGGTATCTGCTCCGATGTAGAACCCGTTCACGAAATGGAAAAAGTGCTCTTTGCTACAGACGAACTGACAGGGCTTATTGGTGCTGCTGCATTGATGCGTCCTTCCAAGAGCGTACAAGATATGGAACTGAAATCCCTGAAAAAGAAATTCAAAGACAAATCCTTTGCTGCTGGCTGTGACCGTGACATCATTCGCCGTGGTGCAGAACAGCTTGGCTGGGAACTGGATGATCTGCTGAACCGCACATTGCAGGCAATGAAATCCAATCCCAATTACTAAAGCATAAAAAGGCTAGAATCTTCTATGATTCCAGCCTCTTTTTTATACTTCGAAAGAAACGGTGCTGCCTCTGCTGCTCTTTTTCACGATTAACTTCTTTTCAATGCTTTCCTTCAGTTCTGTTACATGGGAAATGATACCTACCATACGATCTCCGTAAGAAAGCTGCTGCAAAATCCGTACGGCCTGTTCTCTGGATTCTTCATCCAATGCGCCAAAGCCTTCGTCAATGAACATGGCTTTGATTTCCACACCGCCAGCTGTCTGCTGGATCAAGTCAGACAGTCCCAGTGCCAGACTCAAAGAAGCCTTGAAAGCTTCACCGCCGGAAAGGGATTTGACTCCTCTGGCCTTGCCTGTGAAATAGTCCATAACTTCCAGTTCCAGACCAGACTGAGAGCGTTTATTGGCTGCCACTTCCGCACGGCGCAAATGGTAGCGTCCATTGGTCATTTCCGCAAAACGCAGGTTGGCTGCTGCCAGAATCCGGTCAAAATAGAATCCCTGTACAAACTGCTCGAAAGCAATCTTATCTTTCTGTGCCAATTCCCCATTGGCTGTCTTAGACAGTTCCACAATAGGAAGATAATCCTTTTCTGCTTTTTTCCAAGCCTGCAATTCTTTCTGTGCGCTTTCTGCTGCCTTTTTTCGAGTTTGCCACAGGGCTTTCTGCTCCTGTACTTTTTCCTGAATTTCTTCCTTTTCCACGCCCAGGCGTTTCATTTCTTCTTCCAGTTCTGTCAAATCCTGATAGATTTTGCCTGCTGCTTCTGTTTGTTTATTCTCCAGGTTTTGTTTACTTGTCTGCAACGCCACAAAATACGCCCGGTTTTTCTCCTCGGTCTGCTCCAGAATTTCTCTGGAAACAAGGGAATTTGCAAAATCCGCTTTATCTTTGAATTGCTGTTCTTCCAGTGTTTTCAGGAAAGCATCTTTTGCCTGTTCCTTCGCTTCGCAGCTTTCTTTAAAATTATCTCCTGTCTGCTGCAAAAGGGCTTGCGTGCCTGCCAATGCTGTTTCTGCCTGCTGTTTTTTGTCTGCCACATCCTGCAACGCTTTTTCTTTTTTTCTAATAGCATCACAAAGTTTTTTCCATTCTGCCTGGGCTTCTGCCAAAGTACCATTGCCAATGCGCTGTACTAATTGATTGAATTCCCCTTTCTTCTGGCTCAGTGCACTTTCCTGCTGACGCAGTAATGTATCTGTTGTATCTAAAGATTTCTGCAAGCTCTGCTGTTTGGCTTTTGCTTTTTCCAGTTCATCAGGAACTTTCAACAGTTCTTTCTCCTGTTTTTTCGTTTCTCTCAACTCTGTATCCAACTTATTTTCTTCTGTTTGCAAGGAAACTTCCAATTCCTGCATTTGAGAAATATTCTCCAAGCCTAATTTTTTCAAACCATTTCTCACTTTTTCCCGTAAATGTTCCAGAGAAATATTCCGTTCACCACTTTTTCTGGAAAGGGTTTCTGTCTTCTCCCGTTCTGTTTTTTCCACTTCTCGCAGTCGATTCCACTCTGCTTGGGTAGGTGCTTGGGTGGAACGCACCGCTTTTGCCGGATGATGCACAGAACCGCAGACAGGACAAGGCATGCCTTCCGCTAGATTTTCCGCCAGAATGCCAGCCTGGGCATCCAGATAATTTCTTTCTGCCTGATCTGCCACCGCTTTTGCCTGTTCCCATTTTTCTTTCGCTGTTTGATATTTTTTCTGAATCTCATCAAGTGTCTTTCTTATTTCCAGACCATCCTGTAAGGCATCATTCGTTTCCTGCAACAAATCCTTCTGTTCCTGCAAACGATTTTTCTCCTGTTCCAACGCTGACAAACGTTGCTGTACAACAGGAAGCAGACTTTCCTGCTGACGTAAAACTTCCAGATGATCTTCCAAAGTGGTCTTTTCTGTTTCCAGCTTTTCTTTTTGTGCCGCTGTTTCTTGGATTTCTGCCTCCTGACGACGGATTTCTTTCTCTGCCTGTTCTTTCGCCTCAAAATCCTTCAAACGGTCTTCTTTTTTTGCCGCTTCTGCCCGATCAAATTCCAACTGTCCACACAAAGGTTCCAATGCTTTTTCCTGTTCTATACTGTTTTGAAGGACTTCCTTTTCTTTTTGTTCCTTATCTAACAGCCCTTTTAACTGCAATTCCAGACGATCTGCTGCATCTTTTTTCTGCTTCCAGTCCAATGCTTTGGGCTGTACATAGTCAACAGCGCGACGCTGTTTCTGGAGTTCTTCTTTTTTCAAAAGCTGCGCTGTTTCTTCTTCTAAAAGAGATTGATATTGTTTTTTTGCTTCTGCCAAGGCATCCAAAAGACGATTGGTGTTTTCCCCATCGGCTTGCTGCGCCGCAATTTTCAGACGTTCTTCTTCTTTTGCGGCAATTTCTTTTTCCTGCTGAAGCCAGACGTTTTCCGCTTTTTCATATTCCGCTTCTGCTTCTGTCAAAAACTGCTCTGCTCTTTGGAGCAGTGTATTTTCGTCCGTTTCTTCAATGCCGCACTGAGAAAGATATGTCAAAAGACGCTTACCGCTGTCCTCAAAGGCTGTTCGGTTTTCTTTCTCCAATTCTTTCAGTTTTTTCTGGAATGCCAGATAAAAATCTGTATGGAATACCCGACGGAAAATGGCGCCACGTTCCACACTATCCGCATAAAGGAGTTTCAAAAATTCCCCCTGGGCTATCATAGCAATCTGTTTGAATTGCTTTGCGTCAATGCCCAACAATGTTTCTGCCGCTTTTTTCACTTTTTCTGCCCCGGACACGACGCTGCCGTCAGGATACCAAAGAGTTGCATCTGCCGTTTCTTTTGTAGTGCCTTCCCCGGATTTCTTAGGGCGCAGATAGGCGGGATTCCGCAAAATACGATAGGTTTCCCCATGATGGGAAAATGTCAAATCCACAAAAGTTTTTGTAGATGGAGAAGCAAAGTCGCTGCGCAGGCTGTCTACTTCACGGTTGGAGCCGCTGACTTCTCCGAAAAGAGCGAAACAAATGGCGTCAAACAATGTTGTTTTTCCGGCGCCAGTGTCCCCGGTAATGAGGAAGATTCCCTGTTCACCCAATTTCGACAGGGGAATCTGCACATTTCCCGCATAAGGTCCAAAGGCAGAAACGGTAATTTCCAATGGTTTCATTCTTCAACACCTCCCAAATCCTGCCAGATTTTTTCCACAAGGGCTTTTTGTGCCACATCCATTTCCCGGTCATTCTGTTTTTCAAAGAAACCGGCGAAAAGCGCAGGTCCGGACAGCTGTTCCTGATCCATTTCTAAAGACAAATCCTGCTGACTTTCCCTCCGCTGTGCCATTTCCAATGTCATCAGGTTAGGATAATATACCCGCAGTCGTCCCACAGGGTCATAGACTGCCCCTTCATCTGTCAAAATGGCTCGCACATAATCTTCGGAGCCACCTGCTTCCTCTGCCGCCTCTAAAAGATCATCCAATGTTCCTTTCATTTCCCGCAAAGGATGCAGCGGTTCTAAAGGAAGGAATTCTGTGGTAACATTGCCCTTTTCCTGTATTTCCACAAGAGTCACGCCTTTTTTCTGGCGAAGTTCCGAAAAAGAATATTTCAGAGGAGAACCGCCATAGCGGATGGTGTCCCGCCCGATGCGCTGAGGGCTATGGAGATGCCCCAAAGCCACATAGTCAAAATCAAAGAACAAGCTTGCGTCCATTTCATCCACACCGCCTAGTGTCTTTGTTTCCGAATCGCTTTCTTCTGCCGTTCCTTTCCATGTGACAAACTGGTGTGCCAAAAGTACATTGCGCTTTGTGGTGTCTATATCCACTGTTTCCAAAGCCCATTTGACCGCTTCTGCATAAGTCAGGCTTTCGCCTCCTTCCCGAAAAGCAGAAACAGTTGCAGGTTTCAAAAAAGGAAGCAAGTAAAAATGGATTTCTCCAAAAGCATCCTCTTTGGAAACATGATACAGTTTGCCGTCAAAGGCACCGCAAATATGCAGATTCTGCTGCTGCAAAATGCGGCTGCCAAAGTCTACACGTCCAGCGGAATCATGGTTACCAGAAATGGCATAAACCGCAATGCCCATCTGCTGCATGCTAGTCAAAAATTCATCCAAGAGCTGTACCGCTTCCACGGGTGGAATGGGTTTATCGTATAAATCACCACTAAGCAAAATACCATCCGGTTGATGTCTTTCTGCCAAAGCGCAGACCTGCTCCAACACATACCGCTGATCCGACAGCATGGAAAAAGCATATACCCGTTTTCCCAAATGCAGGTCACTTAAATGAAACAACTTCAATTGTCATTTCTCCTTTCTGTTACAAATTTCTTCTAAAAAAGAAAAGCCCATTTCTCAGGCTTTTCTTTTTTGGAAATGCCCCGAAAGACATACCGTTTTTATTTTCAATCTCTTTCATAAGGTGTGATGACCCATTTGATGCAGCCATCCAGTTTATTTTCAAATACCCGATAGCCTTCCATCACATCGTTCAAAGGTGCACGATGGGTAATCAGGCAGGATGTGTCGATTTTGCCGCACTGAATCATTTTCATGATGTCTTCACAGCAGTTTGCATCCACGCCGCCTGTTTTGAATGTCAGGTTTTTGCCGTACATCAAATGCAGAGGCAATGCCTGTTCTTTTGCGTAGAGCGCAACCAGAACCACAATGGCGTTGGGTCTTGCCACTTTCCATGCCAGCTGGAATGTATTTTCACCACCAGCCACTTCAAAGACACGGTCAGCGCCTCTGCCGTCTGTCAGGCGAAGGACTTCCGCCTCCACATCCACTTTTGTAGGATTCAGGCAAATATCAGCCAAGCCCTGTTCTTTTGCCAGTGCCATTCTTTCTCCGCTCACGTCAACAACGATGACTTTCGCAGGGCTGTACAAACGGATGCTCATAAGGGTGCAAAGACCTGTAGGACCTGCGCCCAATACCACAACAGTATCCGCAGGTTTGATTTCGCCGATGCTTGCAGCCCAATAGCCTGTTGCCAGAATATCGCCATTGAACAGTGCTGCTTCATCAGAAACATCATCGGGGATAGGTGTCATGCCGTTATCGGCAATGGGTACACGAACATATTCCGCCTGACAACCGTCAATACGGCAGCCCAGTTCCCAGCCGCCTTCCACACAGTTATTCACATAACCTCTTTTGCAGAAGAAACATTCGCCGCAGAAAGTTTCCACATTTACGGAAACACGGTCGCCTGCTTTGAATTTCTTCACAGCGCTGCCGACTTCCACAACTTCCCCTACAAATTCATGACCCAAAACGGTATTTTCTTTTGCACGAGGCACAGTGCCATGTTTGATATGTAAGTCACTGGAACAGATTGTGGAGCGTGTCACTCTGACGATAGCATCTCTGGGGTCTTGAATCACAGGAACAGGTCTATCTTCCAACACAACCTGTCCTTTTCCTTTGTATACAACTGCTTTCATTGTTTTTTCCATGGTATTTTTCCTCTTTTCTCTTAAAACTCAGCAAGCAAACGGTCGATTTCTGCCTTTGCATCTTCCAGGATTTCTTCCACAGGACGCACGCCTGTATCCAGTCCATCCCCTGCCACACAGTCATAACGAGGGATGCCAAAGAAATCGCACATTGCCCAAATATAACGGGAACCCATTTCCATAGGATTGTCGTTATAGAATCCGCCTCTGGTGGTCAGGTAAATGAGTTGATCTGCTTTACAGGTACCGAAGCAGCCTGTTTCGTTGCAGCCAAATGTAATACCTTCCACACAAAGGTTTTCAATATATACTTTCAATAAAGCAGGGAAGCTCAAATCCCAAAAAGGCGCGGCAATAACAATCTTGTCCGCCTCTGCAAACTGATGGGCATAACGGAACCGTGGATGGTCGAACTGCTTATCTGCCAGCAGACGTTCCCGCTGCTCAAAAAATCCATCTGTAAAATAAGACAAAGACTCATCCATCAGGCAAAGCTCTTCGATTTCATAGCCTTCTTTTTTCCGCAGACCTTCCAGAAAATGATCTGCCAGCTTCTGTGTTCTGGAACCTTCTCTGCGGATACAGCAGTTTACAAACAATACCTTTTTCATTTTGCTTCCTCCTTCAATCCGATTTTATTTTTTCTGTGCTTTCAATGTACCAAACACCTGATTTTTCATGTTTTCTGCCACTTCTTCATAAAGAGGCACAGAGTCTGCAGCGCCTTTCTTGCCGATAGCCATGGCACTTGCTGTGGTTGCCAGCAGCAGGCTATCTGCAACACCCAGACCATTGCCCATGCCATAGAGGAAATATCCTGTAAAGGTATCCCCTGCCGCAGTGGTATCTACCACAGGTACTTTGAAACATCCAATCTGATACATTTCCCCTGCGTAATCACAGATGGCACCTCTGCTGCCCAATGTGAGCAAAATGCCGCAGTCAGGGTATTTTTTCCGCAGTACCGGCAGAATTTCATCATCTGTCTGGCAGTTCGCAATCTGTTTACCTTCCACTTCATTGACAATGAGCCAATCCAGCAGTTCCAAAGGATAAGACAGCACTTTTTCATCCATAGGAGCAGCGTTCAAAGCGGTTTTCATACCTCTTTTGTGTGCTTCTTCCATGATAAAGCCCACCAGATTGGTTTCGTTCTGGAGCAGAACCAAAGTATCCGCGTCCATTTTGTCCAGCACTTCTGTAATATAAGCTTCTGTCAACATCTGATTGGTGCCGCCGAACAGCAGGATACAGTTCTGCCCCGCATCATCCACCTGAATGATGGCATGACCGCTGGGTGCATCCACATGAGAAAGGAGGCTCACATCTACGCCATTTTTCGCCAGTACTTCTTCCAGCATTTCGCCGCCGGAACCAATAACACCGGCATGTACCACCTGATTGCCTGCTTTTGCCGCCGCAATGGACTGATTCAAGCCTTTGCCGCCACAGTTTGTAAACAAGGAACGGGAAGATTTCGTTTCTCCCGGTTGCAAAAACGTATCTACCTGATATACATGATCCAAATTCATGGAACCAAAATTGCAAATCTTCAAGCTGCATCCCCCTTTATCTGTTTTCTTCTGTCCTGTATTTTAATGTATTCCCGCCAAGCGATGCCGGCAGTGATCAAAAAGATGCCTAAAATTCGTTTCCAGCTGAATGTCTGGAAAAATACATAATCCAGTGCCACAGACATGCCAAGCTGTCCCAAAAGTGCCAGAATGGTAGAAGCCATAGCCCCTGTATGGCTAGTGCCCAAAATCAGGAAGATCATGGCAATCAAACCACAAACACTGCCCAGATAAAACAGTGGCGGCACTTCTGTGATATGAGAAAAATTCATTTCTGCCCCATTGCCTGTTACAAAAATCAGGCACAAAGAAATGATGGTTGCTTCCACATAATTGATGAGGGCGCCATTGGCAGTCCCCAAACATTCCCCCGCTTTTACATTTACCATTTTATTGACCGTATTTAAAAAACCATTGGCTACGGCAGTTATATAAAATATCATTTCTGTTTTCCTCCTCAGCCTGTTGTTACCAGCCAAACACCTGCCAATACCAGCAGATAGGCAGGCAGTTCTTTCCAGTTGAACTTCTGTTTTTCAATGCCAAACCAGCCATGATGATCCACCACCGCAGAAGAAATCATCTGCCCAATGACGGAAAGTCCTGTCATCGCTGTGGCACCGATGGCAAGGGTGCACCAACTGCTGCTGGTAACCATACCGATGCCCATGAAGCCCACCAGATACACATACGCAGGCACGCCACGAAAACGGATTTTTTTCTTTTCTTTGCATTTCAGATACAAAATCAAAAGAACTGCCGCGATTCCGTGGACAAAAAAACTGATGCCGAACATACTGTAATAATTCCCCAACTGTCCATTGAGGGAAATCATCATGCCCTGCAGCAGCCCCGATAAAATCAAAAACAGGAAATAAATCATCTCTTTTCTCCCTTTCCAATATTTTGTTACACCTCATTGTAACATAATCCCTGTCAGACTTCAAACACCTTATGGCATCCATTGCATTTTTGCGAAAAATCATGTAAATTAGAAGAAAAAACAAAGGAGGAATCACAATGGAATCTTTACAGCCCCATATCCAACTGGGTAAAGATCTACAAATTAAATACGCTCTGATGCCCGGCGACCCTGCGCGTCTGGACCGCATCGCACCTTTTCTGGAAAACGTAACCGAACTGAAATTCAACCGGGAATACCGCAGTCTTTCCGGCACATACAAAGGCGTTCCTATCCTTGCCATTTCCACAGGTATTGGCGGTGCATCCGCAGGCATTGCTGTAGAAGAACTGCATAACATCGGTGTAGAAGCCATGATTCGTATTGGCAGCTGTGGCAGCTTACAGCCTCAGGTAAAAGTCGGCGACATCATCATCGTTAACGGTGCAGTTCGTGACGACGGCGCATCCAAAACATATATCGACGCTATGTTCCCCGCTGTTCCCGACGCACAGCTGATGCTGTACTGCATGGAAGCGGCAAAAGAACAGGATTTCCAATACCATGTAGGCATTGCCCGCAGCCATGACAGTTTTTATACTGATGACGAAGAAGCCATCGACGCTTACTGGTCCAAACAGGGCGTATTGGGCTGCGACATGGAAACAGCTGCACTGTTTACCATCGGTCATCTGCGTGGCGTAAAAACTGCTTCCATTCTGAACAACGTCGTTGCTTATGAACAGGATACCTCTGAAAGCATCGGTTCTTATGTAGACGGCGAAAATCTGGCTATGGAAGGCGAACGCCATGAAATCCTCACTGCTTTGGAAGCCTTCTATAAACTGGAAACAGGGAAATAAACATACTTTTCTATAAAAAATACAAAAAAGCTGAAACCTTTCTATGCAAAAGATTTCAGCTTTCTTTTTTTGAAAATATTTCATCAGGCATGTTCTGCCTTCACAGATTCCCTTAAGAAACAAAAAGAATATTTCTTAAGGATAACCTGCATTTCTATCGGTGTTTTTCTTTGATTTTCAATGCTTACCAGCGTCTTCTGCCTCTGCGGCGGGAAGGACTCTTCAGTGTGTAAGCACCTCTTCTGCGATGTCCACCATAGCGCATCCGTTTCAAAATCAGATAAATGATAACCAGAATGACCACAATCACAACAACCGTGATCAGACCCTTCAGGGAGAACAGGTGAGAGAAGAAAGTTTTCAGTCCATACCAGATATTGTTGAAGATGGTACCCTTTTCAATATCTGCACCAGCGTAAGCAGGCATCTGCGCCACTTCTTTGCCGTCGATGGTGTATGTTACGGTAGCAATTTCTTCACCTTTTGTCAAAGGCGCTTTCACTTTCACAGTGCCGTCTTTTTCTTCCACTTTGTAATCGTCCAGAATGGTAACAGCTGTTTCCACGCTGTTCACTGCATCTGTAGGCAGATAGGTTACCAGCGCATTCTGATAAACTAGAGGAACAGTATCACCCTGCAGTTTATTATGTTTGGTCAGAGGCACTTCTTCGATGGCTGCACCTGCTGCTGTCAGTTCTACACGAGCATAATTGTTGAAGCCATAATCCAGCAGGCTTGCGCTTTCTGTCCAACGAGCAGGATCGCTGCCTTTGAACATGACAGAAATCAGTTTCATATCGCCTTTTTCCGCAGATGCTGTCAGGCATTCTCCTGCTTCATCTGTAAAACCGGTTTTGATACCTGTTGCATAAGCATACTGATATTCATTATCTGTAACCAGGTAGTTGTGGCTCACCCAGTTATAATCCTGTGTAATCACTTCAGGATCATCGGCAAACTGTCCGTCTGCGCCATTGCCGGAGAAACTCTTTTCGGAAACGATTTCCGCCAGTGTTTCATTCTGCATAAACGCCATAGCAAACAGTGCCATATCATAAGCGCAGGAATAATGGTTTTCGTCATGATAGCCATGGGCATTGGTGAAATGGCTGTTGACTGCACCCAATTCTTCCGCTTTTTTGTTCATCAGATCGGTAAATACTGCTTCGCATTTTGCAAAGGACATATCTTCATCGTTTTCCGCTTTTCTGGCTGTAGCTGCTGCCAGTACGTTGGCAGAGTCATTGCCGGAGGGAATCAGCAGACCTCTCAAGGCATTTTCTACCGTCAGTTTTTCATTCAGCACATGACCAGCTTTACTGGAATCCAGTGTCACTTCATTGATTTCTGTACCAACGGTGATGATTTCATCAGGCTGCAAATAATCCATCACAACCAATGCGGTAATGATTTTTGTTACGCTGGCAGGATAGATTTTTTCTTTGGCATTTTTTTCATAAAGAATGGTGCCGCTTTCCTGATCGATGAGCAATGCAGATTCTGCTGTAATGGTAGGCGCACCATCTGCCTGAAGCCAAACTTCCTGCAACGCCATAGGACTTGCCGCAGCAGCACCTTCTGTTTCAGATGTTTCTCCCTCTGTTTCCGGTTCTTTTGCACCTTCCGCCTGATCTTCTCCGCTTGCTGCCTGATCGGCAGATGCATCTTCCTGATTTTCCTGATTTTCTGTATTTTCCTGTCCTTCGGTACCTTCTGTTTCCGTGGTTACCTGTTGTTCTTCGGTCGTACCTTCATCTTTTCCGCATCCGACGGCACCCAGACAAAGGGCTGCTGCCAGTGTCAAAGCAAGGACTTTATGCCACCGCTTTTTCATTTTCGTTCTCCTTTCTGTTGTTTTCTTTTTCTTTTGCGTGCTTCCATCTGTGCACGCATTTCCTGCAGTTCCTTGTCAAAGCGTTTGGAACGCAGTCCCGGGAAAGCCTTCATCAAACGGCGCTGTACCATTGTTTCCTGTTCCAGTGCACGGGCTTTGTATTCCAGACGTTCCCGAATTTCATTGAAAATATATTCCCCACGCAGTCTTTCTTCCAACTGCATCTGTTCGATATCTCCAAAAGTTTCGTCCATACGGGCTTTCCATTCCCGCAGGAATTCTGCTGTTGGATGATTTTCAAAATATTCTGCCAGTTCCTGACGAGCAGTATACAATTTTGTGCTTTCCAATTTGGCACGGAGTTCTTCTCTCGCTTCGCTCAAATGAGCCAGTTTTTCGTTCAAATGCAGAATCTGCTGTACGGTAACGCCTGCATCTGCGAAAAGATAGATCATCAGCGCTGTGCCCACGCATTCCCCCAGCACAAGAGGAATCTTTGCCACAAAATCCGCCACTGCCGGCTGAATGAGCCGCATGACAAATACCGTCAAAAGCCCCCACTCCACAGAGCGTTCCAGGCAGACGCGTCCTTTGATATTAAACTTTTTCTTGCTGTAATCCCACCACGAAGCGTGAAAGAGTTTTTCCAGCAATACCGCAATGGCGTATTCTACCACCGTTGCCACCAGAAAACCGCCGCAAAACAAAAGCAGCAGATTTTCCTGCACTGGTGAGAGCAATACCAGAATGAGCAATGCCCCTGTACCATAAATGGGGCAAAGAGGTCCATTGATAAAGCCGCGGTTCACCCATTCTTTCGTCGTAATGGAAACAAAAGCCGATTCCATTGCCCAGCCCAGAAAGCTGTAAAGCATAAAATAGTAAAAGAGCTGAAAAAAAGTAAACCCAAAAAGCTCCGATGACCACATATTTTACGCCTCCCCACTTTCTTCCGGCAGGGAAATGCCGCACTGTTTCACATAATCCACCATATCTGCAAGAGCCGTTTCTTTGTCTGTCAGGGAAAGATCAATCCACAGACCGTCGATTTGTCTGCGGAACCAGGTCAGCTGACGTTTGGCAAAGCGTCTTGTGCCTGTTTTCAGTTCGGTTACCGCATCCTCCAGAGAAATCTCTCCGGCAAAGTACGGCAGGAATTCTTTATAACCAAGTCCCTGCATAGAAACCAGACTGCCATCATAGCCTTTGTCCAGAAGCCCCTTCACTTCATCCAGCAGACCCGCTTCCATCATCAGATCTACACGCTGTTCGATGCGCTCATACAGCTTCTGGCGTTCCATGGTCAGTATGATGACTGCCGCCGCATAGGGAGATTCTTTCTGTTTCTGTTCGGCGTTGTGGTCAGAGAATTTCTGCCCTGTCATATGGTGATATTCCAGCGCACGAGTCACACGCTTCACATTATTCGCGTGGGTCGTTGCAGCGTATTCCGGGTCAATTTCCAAGAGTTTCTGAAAAAGCACTTCTGGTCCTTCTGTTTCCGCCTGTTTGTAACATGCCTGACGGAAACTGTCGTCTCCATCTGTTTCTGTAAAAGCATTGTCGTAGAGCAATGCGTTGATATAAAAGCCGGTGCCCCCTACCACAATGGGAATTTTTCCTTTTGCCCAGATTTCTTCCATATAAGCCTTGGCTTTCTGCTGGAAGATCATGACATTATATTCCTCATCGGGATCAAATTCATCAATGAGATAATGGGGTACGCCGTCTGCTTCTTCTTTCGTCACTTTCGCTGTGCCAATATCCATATAACGATAAACCTGCATGGAATCGGCAGAAATGATCTCACCACCGATTTTCTTTGCCAGCAGAATGGACATGGCTGTTTTGCCGCAGGCCGTAGGCCCGCCAATGATAATAAGCGGTTTTTTCATGGACATCCCTCAATTCTGTATGCGTTTGAATTTCTTTTCCAGTTCATAGCGGGTCAGTTCGATGATGGTCGGGCGTCCATGGGGACAGGTAAAGGGGTTTTCCAGCTTCAACAGCTGAGAAATGAGAGATTCTGCCTCTTGGATGCTCAAACGGTCATGACCTTTCACCGCCGCTTTGCATGCCATGGTTGCCACCGCTAAAATTTTTGTATCATATACATTGGAAACAGTTCCATCACTGATGGCATCCAGTATTTCCGTAAAAAATCCTACGCCGCTGGGCTCTTTCAGCAGTACAGGAACGGCGTTCAGCCCAAAAGTATCATTGCCGAAAACTTCAAAGCCAAAACCGAAGCGTTCCAACAATTCCCGATTATCTTTCAGTATCTGTGTTTCCATAGGTGTCAGCCGCAGCATCACAGGGCTTACCAGACGCTGAGAAATGACAGACTCCTGACGGAACTGGTTCATGAGATTTTCATAGAGTATCCGCTCATGGGCTGCATGCTGGTCGATGAGGTACACACAATCTCCCTGTTCCACCATCCAGTATGTGCGGAAAATCTGCCCAATGATTTTATAATTATGGAAAAACGCCTGTTTTTGTAGAGGTGTTTCCACTTTTTCCACAGGCTTTTCTTCGGAAATGCCATCCACTGCAAAATCCGCTGGAACCACTGGTGTTTCTGCTGTATAGGAAGCCACATCTTCCCGTACTACAGACCTCTCTGGCTGTTTCCGCTTCAAAAGCTGGTCTACACTGGGACCGCTGCCTGCCTTTGGCAGGTCTGTAAGTGGTGTATGATATGTTTTTTCTGTTGTCGGTTTCTCTATAAGAACAGATTTTTCTGTAGCAATAGTTTTTTCCGGCTCAACCTGTTCTTCTTCCGCAGGCATTTCCGGCAATTCCGCTTTCCGCTGAAGAATCATATCCACAAGGCTCTGCTGTTCCACCTTTGGTTTCGGTTCTGCCGCCGGTTTCTTTTCCCAACTGCTTCTGGGAATCAGCACCTGATCCTGAAAAGCAGAAGAAATGGCGTCATAGAAAAAGTCATAGACCTCATCATCATTTTTGAACCGTACTTCCAGTTTTGCCGGATGAACGTTCACATCCACCTGTGCCGCATCCACTTCCAGATTCAGCACATAAACAGGGAATTTCCCAATCATGATTCTGGTTTTATAAGCATTCTCCACAGCAGAAGAAACAATGCGGTTTTTGATGAAACGACCGTTGATAAACAGGTTTTCATAATTGCGGTTGCCTCTGGACAATTCCGGTTTTCCAATCAGTCCAGACAAGCGATAATCTCCTCTTTCAAAGGAAATTTCCATCATGGAAGTAGCCGCTTCTTTACCGTAAACATAAAATACGGAAGCTTTTGCGTCACCATTTCCTGCTGTGTGGAGCATAGTAGAGCCGTTATTGATATAACGGAAAGAAAGTTCCGGATGCCCCAATGCCAGTTTGTTCATGAGGTCAGAAACATAACCGCTTTCCGTTGCCGGTTTTTTCAGAAATTTTCGTCTTGCAGGCACGTTATAAAAGAGATTGCGGACAATGACTGTTGTCCCTTCGGTGCATGCCACATCCTGAAAAGATTTCACCTCTCCCGCACTGATTTCAATGCGGGTGCCTGTTTCCTCGTCTTTGGTGCGGGTAGTCATTTCCACCTGAGAAACAGCGGCAATGGATGCCAATGCTTCCCCACGGAACCCCATGGTATAGAGGTGTTCCAAATCCTCAATCTGGGACAATTTGCTGGTGGCATGGCGGAGGAAGGCTTCTTTTACCTGTTCCTTAGGAATGCCGCAGCCGTTATCTGTCACACGAATATACGAAATACCACCTTCCTTTATTTCCACCGTCACGGTACTTGCGCCGGCGTCCATGGCGTTTTCCGTCAGTTCTTTGACTACGGACTTAGGGGATTCTACCACTTCCCCTGCCGCGATTTTATTGATTGTTTTTTGGTCAAGAAGTTGTATCTTTTGCAAATACAGTCCTCCTTTCTATCACATGCCCTTTGCCTTTTTCTGAAGGTCAAAGAGTTTCTGCAGGGCTTCAATGGGCGTCATTGCCATAACATCCAGCTGTTTCAGTTCTTCTGTCAGCTGCATTTCGCCCATGTTGAACATATTCACCTGCTGTACGGTTTCTTCCTGCTGTTCCTGAGATTCCACCGCGATCTTTTTCGCTTTTTTCGTAATATCTGCCGCGTTGAGCTGTTTCAAAATCTGGTTACTGCGTTTGATGACTTTCGGCGGCAATCCTGCCAGACGGGCAACCTGCACACCATAGCTATGGTCTGCGCCACCCCGCTGGATTTTGCGCAGGAAGATGATATCCTCTCCCTGTTCCTGTACGGCAATGCAGTAGTTTTTCACCCCTGCCAGCTTGCCTTCCAGCTCTGTCAATTCGTGATAATGTGTGGCAAAGAGGGTTTTCGCTCCCACATGTTTTGTATCCGCGATATATTCCAATACAGCCCATGCAATACTCAAGCCATCGAATGTGCTGGTACCTCTGCCGATTTCGTCCAGAATCAGCAGGCTTTTGGGTGTAGCATGGTGCAGGATATTTGCCACTTCTGTCATTTCCACCATAAAGGTACTCTGTCCGGCACTCAGGTCGTCAGAAGCCCCTACACGGGTGAAAATACGGTCAACGACGCCGATATGAGCAGAAGACGCAGGCACAAAACTGCCAATCTGCGCCATAAGCACAATGAGGGCTGTCTGCCGCATATACGTAGATTTCCCTGCCATATTGGGACCAGTGATGATTGCCAGACGGGTATCGCCGCTGTCCAGATAAGTATCATTGGAAATAAACTGTCCTGCCATGGCTTTTTCCACCACGGGATGACGACCTTCTTTGATATCAATGATGTCGCCTTCATCCACCACAGGTTTGGTGTAATTCTGTTTTTCCGCAACTTCTGCCAAGGACTGCAATGCGTCAATGACAGAAATGATGTGGGCGCAAAGCTGAATCCGTTCCACTTCTGCCGCAACGGCGTTACGGATTTCCGTAAAGAGCTGGTATTCCAAATCCACTATTTTTTCTTCGGAACCCAGAATCAGCTCTGCCAAATCGTTCAATTCCGGCGTAATAAAACGCTCGCAGTTGGCAAGGGTCTGTTTACGGATATAGTTTTCCGGCACATCTTCCAGGTTGGACTTTGTCACTTCCAGATAATAGCCGAAAACTTTATTGAAACGGATTTTCAGGTTTTTGATGCCTGTTTTTTCCCGTTCTTCTTCTTCCATTTGTTCAATCCAAGCTTTGCCTTCGGTTTTGGCTTTGGTATAGGTATCCAGTTCATCGGAATAGCCGGGCTTAATCATACCACCTTCTCTTACAGAAAACGGAGGGTCTTCCACAATTGCCTGATCAATCAGGTCATGAATATTTTCCAGAGGGTCCAGTTTTTCATAAATTTCCTGCAAATATCCGCTTTTGCATCTGCCCAGTGTCCGTTTTAACAAAGGCAGATTTTCAATGGAATTTTTCAGCATGGACAATTCTCTGGCATTTGCTGTCTGATATACCACACGTCCCATAATACGTTCAAAGTCAAACATGGTACGGAGAATATCCTTGATTTCTTCCCGCAGGAACAAATCGTTTTTCAGTTCTTCCACGGCATCCAGACGTTTGCAGATTTCCGCTGCGGAAAGCAAAGGCTGTTCCACCCATTTTCTCAATGTTCTGGCACCCATAGCTGTTTTGGTTTCATCCAGCACGCTCAGCAGAGAGCCTTTCTTGTTTTTCTCCCGCATGGTTTCTGTCAATTCCAGATTTCTCCGGCTGGCAACATCCAATGGCATAAAATCGCCAATGGTATAATATTTCAGCACAGAAATATGCTCCAGATCATTTTTCTGGGTTTCCAGCAAGTACCACAGCAGCCCCCCTGCCGCGGAAACAGCAATTTCTTTTTTCGCCAGCCCAAAACCATCCAGAGAAGATACATGGAAATGATGTTCCAGCGTATCTTTGGCTGTCGCGTAGGCAAACATGCGGTTATCCACATCACTGAAAGCAATGCGGAAACGCTCTTTCAGGTCTTTTGCCACAGGGTGTTCCAAAAAAGCTTCGTTGCACACCACTTCTGCCGGAGAAAAACGCGCCACTTCATCCAGAATACGAGAGGCTGCCAAAATAGTCGGGAATTCTGTTGTCTGGAATTCCCCTGTAGAAACGTCGCAAACACTTAAGCCATAGCCGTTTTTCCCGCCAAAAATAGACATGATGTAATTGTTCTTGCTTTCATCCAGCACTGTATGGTCTAACACAGTACCGGGGGTAATGACGCGGATGACTTCCCGTTTTACAATGCCTTTTGCCTGTTTGGGGTCTTCCACCTGTTCACAAATGGCTACGTGGTAGCCCTTTTCCACAAGACGGGCAATGTATCCATCGGCGCTGTGGAAAGGTACGCCGCACATAGGCGCGCGCTCCTCCTGCCCCCAGTCTTTTCCCGTCAATGTAATTTCCAGTTCTTTTGAGGCGATGACGGCATCTTCAAAAAACATCTCATAAAAATCGCCCAAGCGGAAAAAAAGCAGACAATGCTTATACTGTTCTTTGATCGCAAAGTACTGCTCCATCATGGGTGTTATTTTCGCCATCCATCTTCCTCCTTTCCTATGCTATTTTACAAGCAAACCCGAACCCCTGTTTTGCAGGAGTTCGGGTACTGTCACACAATCTTTTTTACTTACTGCACCATTAGTGGCAGCCACCGCCACAGGATGCGCAGGCACTGGGGCTGCAGCCACCACTCTGTTCAGGATCTTCGCCAGCCAGTGTTGCTGTGATGATGTTGAATACAGAGTTCATGAAGTTGTTGAAGTTCATTTCTGCTGTATACAGATCTGCTGCCAGTTTATTGTTTTTAATGATTTCGCCGCGCGCTTTCATTTCTTCAGCGAATTTTTTCTGTTCTTCGGGAGCGATGCCGCCAGCCTGCATTTTCGCCTGGAATTCGTCATGCATCTGTGTATATTCTGCGACTGCTTTGGAAATTTCAGGGTCTTGTTCATAAGCTATTTTTGCAGCCAGAAGTGCTTCTACCTGAGGAGTTTTCTGCAGTTCTTCGCCCAATGTTCTTGCTAATTCAAATACGCTTGCCATGTTATTTCACCTTAAATCCTTTCTCCAATTACATAAAATGTTTTATTTTCTATAATCTTCACAGGCACTATTTGACCGATAAGGTCTTTGCTGCCTGAAAAATGCACCAGTGTATTCTGTTCGGTTCTGCCTGTCAGAATGTTTTCATCATGCTTGCTGACTTCTTCCACCAATACAGGCAGGACTTTGCCAACCTGTTCCTCTGTTACTTCGTGAACGATGGGGTTCAACACCTGTAACATACGGTCGAAACGGTCTTTCACCACATCTTCCGGCACCTGATTTTCCATCTTTGCCGCAGGAGTGCCTGTCCGTTTGGAATAAATGAATGTAAAAGCAGTGCAGTAACGTGCTTTGCGGATTACATCCAGTGTTTCCTGGAAATCTTCTTCTGTTTCACCAGGGAAACCAACGATGATATCTGTACTCAGTGTGATTTCCGGCATTGCTTCCCGTACTTTCCGCACCAGTTCCAGATAACCTTCCTTGGTGTAATGACGATTCATTTTCTTGAGGATTTCCGTACTGCCGGACTGGAAAGGCAGATGCAGGTTTTTGCAAACCTTATCACATTCCTTCATTGCCAGAATCAGTTCATCGGACATATCCTTGGGATGAGAAGTCATAAAACGAATACGTTCAATGCCTTCCACCTCATTTACCATACGCAGCAATTCTGCGAAGGAAACTGGATTTTCCAGATTTTTACCATAAGAGTTTACATTCTGACCCAGCAGCATGACTTCTTTGACGCCATCTGCCGCCAGTTTGCGTACTTCTGCCAGAATGTCTTCGGGTGTTCTGCTGCGCTCTCTGCCGCGTACATAGGGCACAACGCAGTAAGAGCAGAAATTGTTACACCCGAACATAATGTTGACACTTGCCTTGTAAGGGAAATGTCTGATGCTGGGCAGGTCTTCCACCACTTCCTGATTTTCCTGCCAGATATCGAAAACGGTGCAGCCGCTTTCTTCTCTGGTTTTCATCAGTTCCGGCAGCTTATACAGATTGAAAGTGCCGAAAACCAAATCCACGTGACGGTATTTCTGACGGATGGTTTCCAACACCGTATCCTGCTGCATCATGCAGCCACAAAGTGCTACCACCGCATTGGGATTTTGTTTTTTGTAATGTTTCAGCCATCCCAGTTTGCCGTATACCTTCAGTTCCGCATTTTCACGGACACAACAGGTATTGTAGATGATGAAATCCGCTTCTGTTTCTTCCTGGGTACGTTCATAACCCATTTCATCCAGCATACCTTCCAGTTTTTCCGAGTCATGGGCGTTCATCTGACAGCCCATAGCCAAACTATAAAACTTTTTGTGTTTGCCGGTTTCCGCAAAATATCTGTCGTTTTCCTGACGAATCTCGCGGATATATTCCATTTGCCGCGCCAGTTCCGCTTCCGCAGGCAGGGCGGTTGTTCTTTGTCTTTCCATGGAATTTCCTTTCTATATTGTTATTCTGCGCACAACAAAAATTGTCCGCATTTGGATTTAGTATACCACAATACGACTTGTTCCTCAATGGCAAATTCCCAGAAAAAACGGTTTTTTCTCATACATTATAAGGAAAGAAATGTAACGGAATTACCGTGTTCCTCAATGATCTGTACCAGATCGGAAAAAGCAAGAAAAACGGAAGCCGTATTGTCATTGGGATGTACGCCAATGGCATCCAGATTGCGGAAATCTTCGTCAAAAATCACTTCCACTGCACAGTCTGTATCATTTAGAATGACAAAAGGTGTTACAGAGCCTTTCGTCAGTCCCAGATATTTCATGAGGCGTTCTTCTGAAGCGAAGGAAAGACGACCTGCGCCGATTTTTTCACCCAAGCTTTTCAGATCTGCCTGCTTATTTTCACGGATGACTACCAGAAAATGGCGTTTGCCTTTGTTATCCCGCAGGAACAGATTTTTGGCAATATCTTCTTCTTTTTCCAGACCGATTTCCAGCATTTCATCAATGGTAAATACTGCTTTATGATCAAACCATTCATAGGAAATCTGTTTTTCATCCAAAAACTTTCTCACATCTTCTTTCTGATACATATGTGTAACCCCTTTTTCTCTCAATGGCTTCATTATACGGTTTCCGGCATAAAATGGCAATCTTTTCCCGAAAAAAGGGGAATTGTTCACAAATTGTTTACATTCTCTACATACGGCATTCACAGTCATTTTGTATCCTATAAGTGTCCAAAGCAAGGGCAAAGCAAGAAGACATAGTAATACATACCCTCCCCTTTTGAAAAGAACCCGCTTCCCTCGGGTTCTTTTCCTTGTTTAGATCCCCCTCATACTTTATTTTACATATTGCAAAAGCATCGGATGGCTCAGGGGCTGCTTCATGAGAAAACAGCCGTCACAGTTTCCGATGCTTTTTTACATTAAATATCCAGTTTCATATCGCCAAAACGAATCCAGCCTTTTTTCCGCATGATTTCGGAAAAAATAAAAGACAAAATGGCAGGCAGTATAAAGTGGAGCAAAAGAATCTGGAACAAAAGCAATCCTGCACCTCTGCTGCCAGCCATGGTCTGCCATGTCATAATCTGCCCCACCAGACCGCTAGTACCCATGCCACCGCCGGCGGGATTATTTTCCATCTGAAAAACCACCGTTGCCAAAGGTCCCAAAATAGCTGAAGTCAATGTTGGCGGAATCCAGATCAATGGATTTTTCACAATGTTAGAAATTTGCAGCATAGAAGTGCCAATGCCCTGTGCCAGCAGCCCATCCCATTTATTTTCCCGAAAGCTGGCAACAGCAAAGCCAATCATCTGCGCAGAACAGCCAACGGTAGCCGCACCAGCAGGCAGACCAGACAATCCCAGAATGATGGATAACGCCGCAGAACTGATAGGCAGTGTCAACGCAACACCCATAACTACAGAAATGACAATCCCCATGAGGAACGGCTGCAAATAGGTTGCTACCCGAATCCAATCCCCCAACTGCGTCATAGCTGCGGACAAAGGAGGACCAATGAGTGTTCCAATACAGCCGCCCACACCAATGGTCACCACAGGGGTTACGATGATGTCCACTTTTGTTTTGCCGGAAACCAGACGCCCGATTTCCAAACCAGCTAATGCTGCAATGAATGCCCCCAAAGGGTCACCAGCGCCGCTGAGAAGCATACCACCTGTTTCCGGGAACAATGTCCCATTGGCAAAAGCTGCGGCGTTAGCGCCCAAAAGACCTGTCACAGCAGAGGAAAACACAACCATCCGTGGCGCTTCCATAACATAAGCTGTACCAACACCAATGGCTGCCCCTGTACACATAGTAGCAAAATTACCTAATGCCACAATGAACGTCCCCACATCGCCACCAATAAATGTCCCGATTTGTTTGATAATCAAACCTACAATCAGCGTACAGAACAACCCCAAAGCCATCCCATTCAGACCATTGATAAAATAGCGTTTGAGTATTTTCTGCCAAATTGTATTTTTTTCCACGAAATATTCCGCCCCTTTCAAGGTGTATATACACCTATATTTACATGAGTTGTATGGTATCATATTTCGTCAAAAAAAGCAAGACATTCTCTTCATACATTTTCATCAAAAAAAGGATAAACGCCCTTTTAAAGAGGTTTATCCTTTTCATTTCCATATGATTTATTTCAGCAGATATCCAGCATTTTGCAGTTCCGCACAGATTTCATCCAATGTCTGTTCATCTTCTGCGGCAATGGTATGGCTATGTACGCCATTGGTCAGTTCCAATAAGGGCATACATCCTGTTTCTTCCGTTTTAGCCAGAAAATTCTGGATATCTCTGCGGCTTTTGATCCGTAAAGATTCTCCAACACTGCCGTATATGGGATGATCCACATGGGTATTCAATATATATCCGCCCAAATCTACGATCAGCTGCATTTCATCACCAATCTGTTCTCTGTTGTGACATACACGGATT
The DNA here is from genome assembly GCF_900142265.1 of Anaerotignum lactatifermentans DSM 14214. GTDB lineage: Bacteria > Bacillota > Clostridia > Lachnospirales > Anaerotignaceae > Anaerotignum > Anaerotignum lactatifermentans. The sequence continues at coordinate 23,146 of NZ_FRAH01000005.1, forward strand.
TCTCGTCTATGTAAACCATCTGTTTCTTTCTGGAGCAAATACCCTTTTGCTGTCGCAAGCAAAGGCAGTCCTCCCGCTTTGATCATTCCCATATCCTTTACGATGACCTGACGAGTCACGCCAAATTGTTCCGCCAATTGACTGCCGCTGATGGGTTCTTCCTGTTTTTTCAGCAATTCTATGATTTTCTGCCGCCTTTTTTCGCTTTCCAAGGGTATGCCTCCCTTCCCTTATGATCACTCTCTGCTTCAAACATATTATCACAGAAAACAAAACTTGAAAAGTCTTTCCCTTTCCATTCTTTTCCAATCAAAACTTTTTTACAGTCCCAGACTTTCATGAATGAGAATCACTTCTGCATCCATACCCATCATAGGTTCCCACAGAACGACCATTGCTCTGCAAACCCGTTCTGGACTTCTGCAATCTTGACATCCATTTCCTGTCACAACGCAGGGTGTCTTTTTTCCAAACTGTGCCGCTCTCTGAGGTGCCGCAATATTTCTGGCACGGGCAACAGCCTTTTCAAAGTCTGGTTCCAGCTTATTTTCACCAATGACATAATAAACTTTTTGATGCCCAAACAACGTGGATGCCACACGATTGCCAACGCCGTCAATATTGATGATTTCTCCTGTTTCCGCCAGCGCATTGGCAGAAGTCAGGTATACGTCTGTCTGCATAGCCGCTTTTCGTGCCATATCCTTATCCTGTTTCCAGTGCCAATAAACAGTATTATGGCTGGAAAGCATATCATACAGTCCCATCACATCCAATGTAGCAGAACCGCCAAAGCCAACGCTGACGCCATCAATTTCTCCATTGAGATAGTCTGCCGCTTCTTTTGCTGTTGCAAATTCTTTGACAGCATATCCACGTTTTTTCAGATTTTCTGCTACCTTCCCAAAATCAGCCATTATGACTCCTCCTCTTTCTTCTCTTCCTCATGCAATACAACAGGAATCAGACATGCAGCAATTTTGCCTTTCCCTCTTGTTTTTACATAGAAAAATCCAATAATAGAAAAAACAACTGCCCCAATGAAATTTACCATCAAATCTTTCATGGTATCAATGAGACCAATATCCACATATCCGCCCGGGAATTCCATCCAGTCCTGTCCATTGACCACCAGACTGGTGATGGGTTCACGGACAACATTGTTCAGCCCTGATGGATTCAGCAATACAGAATTAACGCTTTGCACAAGAAAATCCTTCTGCATATCCGTATGTAAGAGCTGATCCATAGAAAATTCAAAAAATTCCCACAAAACGCCTACGGTCATGGAAAAACAAAAAGCAACAATAGATAAAAATAACGGAGATAACCGAAATGTCATCCGTTCACTGCGATTAAACAAATCCACCAGACAAAATCCCACTGCTGCCACCAAAAAACCATTGAGTGTATGAAGCATGGTATCCCATCCGGGAATCAGTGTATAGAAGGAATTGATCTCGCCCAAAATTTCTGCTGCAAAGATAAAGCAATAGATAATTCCTTCCATAACTGACGGAATATCAATGGCTAGATGCTTTTCCAGAAAAATAGGCACGCAAAACAAAACCAATGACAAAATGCATACAAAAGCATTTTCATAGCTTCCCATAATAATAGAACGTACCAAAACCAAAATAATCAACGCAGACAAAACACCGCGAATGGTCAAACGGCGTTTTGTACGTTTTGACATTTTTTTATGATCCAAACAGAACACATCCTTTCTTTGCCATATTTCTTAAATAAACAGGAAGAAGAAAAATGGCATGGTCAATATGCTCAAAGCTGTTGAAATAAAGATATAACGAGAAGCCGTTTTTTCATCGGCTCCATACTGGGCTGCCAAAATGGCACAATACGCACCGATTGGTGTCGAAAGCCCTACAATGACAACGCCCAAAACCAGCTGATCTGTGATAAAAGGACGCAGCATCAGATAGGCTGTCAGCGGTACAACAATCAAACGGATGATAGAAATCACATACGCCCAACGATCATAAATCATTTCCTTCAAACGCATCCGTCCCAAAACAGCACCGATATAAATCATTGCCAAAGGTGCAATCATATCCCCAACCATTTTCACAGTACCGCCAATGGCTTCCGGCAACTGGATATTGCCAATAAACAGAATCATACCAATGATAATGGCAATATTCACTGGCAATTTCAATAACTGACGCAGAGAAATTTCCACTGGATGGCTGCCATCGCCATATCTTCCGATGATCCAGATCCCAAGTGTATAAGATGCCAGATTAAATGCCGCAGTGGCAAACGCGCAGTAAAATACGCTGTTTCCGCCAAAGATCATAGAAATGACAGGTACACCCATGAAGCCAATGTTAGCAAACATACAGCTGAACACCCAGATACCCAGATTCATATGAGGCACGCGGAAGAGCTTGCCTGTTCCAAAGCCGACCAACATGCCCCAGATATGCATGATCATACAAGTTACAAAAACCACAATACCTTTCTGCAGCAATTCCGGTGTATAAGACAGCTGCATGGATGAAATGATGAAACAAGGCACAACAATTTTTGTCAAAAATCCAGAAAACTTATCAATAAAACAATCATCAATGATATCCTTTTTCTTCGCAAAGCAACCAATCAAAACCAGTAAAAAAATGATAATCAATTTATTTACTGCTGTTATAAATACTTCCATTATCCATCTCCTTTTCCTTTCTATCTCTTCATAAACTTCCCCATATTCTTATTATTTTATCACACTTTTCCTGATACGCAATATTTTCTCAAATTCAGAAAACAATACAGAAAAAAATCTCCGAACTGCATGATTGTTCGGAGAAAGTCTAACTATATATGCATCACCATCATCAAGATTGTAATGATCAAAAGGCTGAATGGCAGCATAAAAGAATTGAGCACTGCGGCAACAGAACGGTTATATCCGCAACGTTCTGTATACACAGGAGCAACGCTCAAAATAGGTCCAAAAACCACCAGTGCCAAAACCTGACGGTACAGCAGCGGCAACGGCAAACAGAAGTAAATGATCAAAGCAAATGCAATGCCTGCAATCAGACGAACAGAAATGACAGAAATCATATCTTTTGCTTCGCTGCGTCTGATTTTTGGTTCAAAGAGCAGACCAATGAGAAACATTGCCAAAAAGGCATTTGCTTCTCCGATCATCCCTGCCACAGTATAAACAGGTTCCGGGAAACGCAGATGCAATCCTGCCATGACAATCATCAGTAAATATGTAACAAAAGGCATGGAAGAAAATAGTGTTCTGACAATTTCTTTTTTATCCATCTGTCCTCTGCCCTTTGCTACCGTCATGGCAATGGTAAATGTACCGCCAAAACACATCATGGCATTGCTCACATCAAACATGCAAATAATGGCAACTGCTTCTGCATCGAAAAAGCTTTGCAGATACGGCAGTACGCAAAGCCCTAGGTTATACCCTGCGCAATTGATTAGAAAAAAGGCACGTCTTGCACCATTCATTTTTCTTGTCAGCAAAAGCACCAGACCAATGACGGCAAAGTTTGTCAAAAAACCCAGACCAATGGGTACCAAATGGGTCTTACTCAACGTCAGTGTCGCAAAGTTATGGATAATGGACATGGGCAGCGTAATCTTCAATACCAGATTTGCCAAAACCCGGCTATCTTCTGCCCGAAACAATCCAACACTTTTGAGTATAAATCCCAGTGCAATGATCAGCAGAAAACCTGCAGCCTTTACAATGATCGCTTCCATCCCACAATACCTCCCCAACAGATAATTCACAGAAAAAGAAAATGGATAAAACCCTGCTTTTGCAAGATTTTATCCATTATTTCCTACCCGAAAATTGATTAGCTCAATTTTGCTTTTGCTGTGTTTACCAGTGTTGTGAAAGCAGCGGGATCAGATACAGCCAGTTCAGCCAGCATTTTTCTGTTGATGTTTACATCAGCCAGTTTCAGACCGTGCATCAGTTTGCTGTAAGAGATGTCGTTCATTCTAGCTGCTGCATTGATTCTTGTGATCCACAGGCTTCTGTAATCTCTCTTTGTCTGTTTTCTGCCTGCGAAAGCAAATGCCATTGCTTTCATTACAGACTGTTTTGCTACTCTGTACTGTTTGCTTCTAGCGCCACGGTAGCCTCTAGCCAGTTTCAGTACTTTTTTATGTCTTTTTCTAGCGTTCAACGCGCCTTTTACTCTTGCCATGTTAAAGTCCTCCTAAAAAATATCCTCGAAATTATGCGTAAGGTAACAGTCTCTTTTTCACGCTGTTCAGAACAGTTTTGTCTACTGTTGTAGCGTGTCTCAGATTTCTTTTTCTCTTTCTGGACTTTTTACCAAGAATATGCTGTGTATTGGATTTCTGTCTTTTCAGCTGACCTGTTGCAGTGATTTTGAATCTTTTCGCTGCTGCTTTTTTTGTTTTCAACTTAGGCATTTCGTATTCCTCCTAAAAAACCATTTTGTTTACTGTTTTCTGCCGGCTTATCAGCCTTTGGGCGCCAGGAACATTACCAGGCTCTTGCCTTCCATCTTAGGTTCTTTGTCAATCACGCCAAATTCTGCTGTTTCTTTTGCAAAGTTTTCCAAAATCAACATGCCCGCTTTGGAATGACCGATTTCACGACCTCTGAAACGGATGCTTACCTTAACTTTATCCCCGTTTTTCAAAAATTCGTTGGCCTTCTTGACCTTAACCTGAACATCATGGGTATCGATACTGGGGGACAAACGCAATTCCTTTACGTCCACTGTTTTCTGTTTCTTTCTCGCTTCTTTTTCTTTTTTCGCCTGGTCGAATTTGTACTTACCGTAGTCCATAATTCGACATACGGGCGGTTTTGCTGTCGGTGCGATTTTCACCAGATCCAGCTTTCTTTCGTCAGCGATTTTCTGGGCGTCTCTGGAAGACATGATGCCGAGCTGTTCGCCATTTTCGTCAATCAGTCTAATTTCCTTGTCCCGAATTTGTTCGTTAATCATTAAGTCAGTAATAGCCAAGCACCTCCTAAAAATTTTTTGAAATATTCCCTTTTCGGCTGCATAAAAAATAGCGCCGGAAGAAATCCGCCGCGCACACAGAAAAACAGAGGAACCCCTGTTTTGTACTACTGTATTAACCTTATCAGCCCATGCCATAAGGTGAGAAGCGGAACTTCTTCTTTGTTACCTGAAAAATTATATCACGCATTTCTCTTCGCGTCAATGTTTTTTTTAAATATTTTGAAAAAACAGAAACCCCTGATGCACAGGGGCTTCTGCTGAATGCTTTATTTATCAATCCAGAGCTTTTGTTCTAACTTCTTCCTGGATTCTTGCGATAACGTCTGCCAGATCCATCTGACCTTCTTCGCCGTTCTTTCTGGAACGCAGGGAAACTTTGTTGACTGCCTGATCTTTTTCACCAACTACGATGATATAAGGCACTCTTTCGTTTCTTGCTTCACGAATCTTATAACCGATCTTTTCAGCTCTGTAGTCTGTCTGTACACGGATACCAGCTGCATCCAGTTTGTCAGATACTTCTTTCGCATAATCGGAGAATTTTTCGGAAATAGGCAGTACTTTTACCTGAACGGGAGCCAGCCATGTAGGGAACTGACCTGCAAAGTGTTCGATCAGGATACCGATGAAACGTTCGATGGAACCGAAGCATACACGGTGAATCATAACAGGACGTTTTTTGCTGCCGTCTGCTGCTGTGTATTCCAGTTCGAATCTTTCGGGCATCTGCATATCCAGCTGGATTGTACCACACTGCCATGTTCTGCCGATGGAGTCTTCCAGATGGAAGTCGATCTTAGGACCATAGAATGCGCCGTCGCCTTCGTTTACTGTGTATTCGATATGGTTTTCTTCCAGCGCGTTGCGCAGACCGTTTGTAGCGATTTCCCAATCTTCATCGGAACCCATGCTGTCTTCAGGTCTTGTGGACAGTTCGATATGATATTTGAAGCCGAACTGTTTGTAAACGCCGTCGATCAGACGGATAACGCCACTGATTTCGTCTTTGATCTGTTCAGGTGTCATGAAGATATGAGCATCGTCCTGGTTAAAGCAACGAACACGCATCAGACCGTGCAGAGCACCAGATTTTTCATGTCTGTGTACCAGACCGATTTCACCCATACGGATAGGCAGATCTCTGTAGGAATGCATATCCTGTTTGTAGATCAGCATGCCGCCGGGGCAGTTCATAGGTTTGATTGCATAGTCTTCATCATCGATAACTGTTGTATACATGTTATCTTTGTAGTGTTCCCAGTGACCGCTTCTGTACCACAGGTCTCTGTTCAGGATCAGAGGTGTAGAAACTTCTACATAGCCTGCTTCTTTATGGATCTGTCTCCAGTAATCCAGCAGTGTATTTTTCAATACCATACCATTAGGCAGGAAGAAGGGGAAACCAGGACCTTCTTCAAGCATTGTGAACAGTTTCAGTTCTTTGCCCAGTTTTCTGTGGTCACGTTTTTTGGCTTCTTCCATCATTGTCAGGTAAGCTTCCAGTTCGGATGCCTTCGGATAAGCTGTACCATAGATACGGGACAGCATTTTGTTCTTTTCGCTGCCTCTCCAGTAAGCGCCTGCTACGGATGTCAGTTTGATTGCTTTTACGGGTTTTGTGCTCATCAGGTGAGGACCTGCGCACAGATCTGTGAAGTCACCCTGTTTGTAGAAGGAAATCACTGCATCTTCAGGCAGATCCTGAATCAGTTCTACTTTGTAGGGTTCTTCTCTTTCTTCCATGTATTTGATTGCTTCTGCACGAGGCAGTTCAAAGCGTTCGATAGGCAGATCTTCTTTTACGATCTTCTTCATTTCAGCTTCGATGGCTTCCAGTTCTTCAGGTGTGAAAGCTTTTTCTTTATCGAAGTCATAGTAGAAACCGTCTGCGATTGCAGGACCGATTGCCAGTTTTACTTCAGGGTACAGTCTTTTTACAGCCTGTGCCAAAATATGAGATGTTGTATGACGGAAAGCGATTTTACCAGCTTCGTCTTCAAATGTGCAGATGCTTACTTCCGCATCTTTGTCTACTACATAACGCAGATCTTTTACTTCGCCGTCAACGATACCTGCACAAGCGTTTCTTGCCAGACCTTCGCTGATGGATTTTGCGATATCCAGAACGGACATTGCGCTGTCAAATTCTTTTACTACATTGTCTTTCAGTGTAATCTTCATATCCAATCTCTCCTTTTGCATGTGATTTTTTGCTTTGGAAAGTGCGATTTTTTTGCAATAAAAAAATCCCGTCCACTTTCCTTTCGGAAAAGGGACGAGAGTTATAATCTCCCGCGGTTCCACCCTTATTGTTTAGAAAACCACTCATTTTGACGATAACGGTGTCGGCCGTGCCGGATTAGGGCCACTCGGAGGTGGTTTTCGTACTCTTCTCAGGTGCAGGATACTCACAGCCACGACAGAAACTCTGCCGAGATATCCCTCTCTGACCACCCGAAAAGGACTACTGTCCTCGTCGACGTTTATACATCAGATTATATCACACAAAAATTTGCTGTCAACACTTTTTGAAAAAATTTCGCAGAAGATTTCCGGGAGCTAAAAAACATACATTTTCACCTCAGAACCACTTATTTTTCTTAAAAAAGGCAATGCCAATGGCAATAAAAGCCACAGAAAGCAGGATGACCATCAAATAACCATGTTCCCATCCATACTCCGGCATCTGGAAGTTCATGCCGTACCATCCTGCAATGAGGGTCAAAGGCAGAAAAATGGTTGTTACTACTGTAAAGACCTTCATGGTGGTGTTCAGACTGATATCCACTTCCGCTTCATAGGATTCCCGAATCTGTGTCACAGCTTCCCGCAGGTTCAGTACATTCTGATAACTGCGCTCCATCCTTCTGGAAAGCATTTTAAAAGACCGCAGCGTCTTTCCGTCAAAAATATGATTCTCGTTTTCAATTACCACATCCAACAAATTCAAAAATTGCTCATAATATCGCTTCATGAGCATGAGACGTTTCCGCAGATGGATGATTTCTGACACAAAATTCTTCTTCTGGGATGTAATAAGCGCCTGTTCTAATTCCAAAATTTCTTTTTCAATTTTATCAAATGCCACTTCTTCTTCCTTTGTCTGGGTTTCCAGAAAAAGATAAATCAGCCGTTGGAAAGAAATCCGTTCTCCTAGCCCTTCGGCACAATCCCGCAAAACGTGTCTGACGTGTTGGGCTTTAGAGGTGAAAAACAATGCATAATTTTTTTCCAGATAAATAACCACACTGCCGTGGCTGATGAGGATATTGTGGAAGTCCGGCATTTCCAGACTGATGCAGTCATAATTTTCAAAACTGTCATAACGGGCAAAACCAAAGCGCCGCGCGTCTTCCAAAACATGATAAGGAATCTTTCGCAGACGTGCCTGCTCCTGCATCATGTCATACGTAAAAATACCGATGTACGCCCGATTTTCCGGCTGTTCCTCTACAAACTGGTAGCCGCTTTCATCAATCTGTAAATACACTGCTTCCACCCCCTCCTGCATTTCACATTATTTAAATTTTACTGCTGTGCCGTACGCCATAACCTCTGCTGCACCCTGCATGATGGCACTTGTGGAAAAGCGAATGCCGACAATGCCGTCTGCCCCCAGACGTTTCGCTTCTTCTTCCATTCTCTGCATGGCGATATCTCTGGCTTCTTCCATCATTTCTGTATACCCCTTTAATTCACCGCCTACAATGGATTTCAGACCCGCGCCAAAATCTTTGCCAATGTTTTTGCTTTGAATAGTGGCACCTTTTACCAAGCCTAAAACATCGTATTCCTTGCCCATAACCAGTTCTGTTGTTGTCAATAACATATCCATTCGCTCCTTTCTTTATACCGCGCTTTTTTTCATCATATCACACAGTTTTTAGAAAAGAAAACATTTTATCTTACAAAAATATAAATTCTTGACACCACGAATAAGCAATAGTAAACTAAAATTAGTTTTAGTTAACTTTTAAAAAAAGAAAAGAGGTGAACAAAATGAAACAACACCGTTTCTGGGCTTGGGCAATGCTGTTCTGCGGATTTATGGCATTCTACACCGGTTATAAACACAAATAATTTTTCTTTGCATCATGGTGAAATTTCATGATGCTTTTTAAATTGTCCACAGACACGCTGCTGCAACAACCCAAATACATCCTGTCACAATGCGCATTTTCCGCCATCCTTTGATTCCCTGCCAATATCCATAAGCCAAACCAAAAACTGAAGCTAGAAATAAAATCAAAAAAAATTTCCAATCCATACCAAAAGATTTTTCCCATACAGTAAATCGCTGCACAACCTACGCATAAAAACATCAGACCATGTTTGAAAGCATATTGAGCAAATCCCTCCACGGACCATGGATGAATACAGTTTTCCTCCAGTCTTTTTTCCCGTATGCCAAGAAAAATCATCGCAAAACCAAGAACAGTAAAAATCACACTTCCTATTCTTGCTATATTATCTATGTTTTCAGAAACTGAGAGGAAATCCGTCCACTTCCATAAGCATACCATTCCCAGCAAAAACAAAACAAGCTGTACTGCTGCGAAAATTCCTCCCAGAAGAATGATTTTTCTTTTTGTTAAGTTCGCCTGAATGGCACCGGCAGCAATAGACAGCCGAAAAGCTTCCGATGCCAATCCACATAATACCAATACATAGATCATCATGGACATTTCCTCACCCCATTTCTTCTTCCCAATATAAAGAAAAAAGACCACATCTTACAGATGCAGTCTTTCATTGCTGTTTTCATTTATCATACAAAACTGTATATTTGTTTATGCTTTCTATACAATAAAGCACTTTTATCTATTTTCCTTTTCTTCACCGGAAACCTCTTTCACAACATCTTCAAAAGAAACGGTGATCAGTGACCAATGGGCTTTCTCCACTTCTTCCGCAGAAATAGGCATACCACTTTCCAGCCACTTCATCAGCAGAAACGTTTCTGCATTGGCATAATATTCTGCCAAAATTTCCGGACGGAAAAAATGAGGCACTGTTTCTGGAAAAGGTGTGCGTTTTGCAAAAACCTTCTGAATCAATGTAACAAATGCATGGAAAACGATTTCACGAAAAGAATTCTGTCCTTGTATTTTCACTGCACGCACATAAAAATCCTTTTCTTTTTCCATATTGGCAAGCATCAGGCGAATGCCCTCACGAAATAAACCTACATCAAAAAGCTGTTCTCCCGGACGGATGATTTCTTCCGTAAAAATCCATTCCACCAGGTCATACTTATCTTTGAAGTGGTTATAAAATGTTGGGCGGATAAAACCTGCCGCATCCGTAATGTCTTTGATGGTAATTTTTTCAAAACTATGGTGCAGCATCAGCTTTTTCAAGCTCTCTGCCAATATCTGCTTCGTCATTTGCGTTTTTTGATTCACCGGCATCACCTCAATTCCGCAGAATACCGATTCAGTATACCTTATTTTAACAGAAAATGCAACTTTCCCCAAGTCATCACGTATTTCCTATAAAAAATGGACAAGGTGTCATACACCTCGTCCATTTCCAGTTTTCTAATCATCGAATAACGGGAGGGAATCCCACTTTCTTCTGAACTTTTGTCAATGTTCTGGCTGCCAGTTTGCCGGCACGTTCTGCACCGTATTTGATCACTTCGTCCAGATAATCTTTGTTCTTTTCCAGTTCTTTTACGCGTTTCTGAACAGGCTCCAGTTCTGCTACAACAGCTTCACCTACAGCTGTTTTGAAGGCACCATAGCCTGCACCATCGAATTCTCTTTCTGCTTCTTCCATTGTTTTGCCTGTGCAAGCGCAGTAAATGTTCAGCAGGTTTGTGATGCCGGGTTTATCTTCACCGTGGCGGATTTCGCTGCCGGAGTCAGTCATAGCACGTTTTACTTTGTTCATGATGACAGCAGGTTCATCCATCAGCAGAATGGTGTTGTTTTTGTTTTCATCAGATTTGGACATCTTCTTAGTAGGTTCCTGCAAAGACATGATTCTTGCGCCAACCTTGCCGATATATGCTTCAGGAATCTTGAATGTTTCGCCGTAAATGCCGTTGAAACGTCCTGCAATGTCTCTGGTGATTTCCAGATGCTGACGCTGGTCTTCCCCTACAGGTACCAGGTCTGTCTGATACAGCAAAATATCAGATGCCATCAATACAGGATATGTGTACAAACCTGCATTGATATTATCTGAATGTTTTGCAGCTTTATCTTTGAACTGTGTCATACGGTTCAATTCACCCATATAAGTGAAGCAGTTCAAAATCCAGCCCAGTTCTGCGTGCTGAGATACATGAGACTGATAGTAAATAGTATTTTTTTCAGGATCGATGCCTACTGCCAGATACTGTGTCAACAGATCCCTTGCCTGCTTGCGCAGTTTCACAGGGTCCTGACGAACGGTAATCGCGTGCATATCTACGATACAGTACAGGCAGTCATAATCATCCTGCAAATTTGTCCAGTTCTTCAATGCACCCAAATAGTTCCCCAAAGTAATCATGCCAGAAGGCTGCATGCCACTGAATATTCTTTTCTTTTCTTCCACTTTCGTTTCCTCACTTTCTATCAAAAATTATTTCTTTTCGTCAAATTCGGCATCAATATATCCGTCATCAACGGGAATGACAAACACGCATACCACGTAAACGATTAAGCCAATGAACCCGCTGGTCATCAAAGATACCAAAACCCAAATCAGACGTACCAGTGTTGCGTCGATATTGAAATATTCTGCCAAACCGCCGCAAACACCGGAGATTTTCACATTATTTTTAGAACGATATAACTTCTTCATATTCAAAACCTCCTGTTTATTTTTTCTTTAAATAATCATGTTCCAAAAAACTAAAGTATTGGTTTTCCGCAACAATGATATGGTCTGCCACTTCTATGCCGATTTCATGTAGAATTCTTGCCATACGTGCAGTTAATTCCACATCGGAAAAAGATGGCATCAGCGTTCCACCTGGATGGTTGTGCATCAGGATCACAGAAGAAGCCTGATAACGCAAGGCAGCTTCCACCACCAGTCTGGGATGCACCACAGATTCATCTATCGTGCCTTCCGAAATCATGCATGTGTGTATCAATTGCTTCCGATTATCCAAGCATACGACATAAAATCGTTCATAATGATAATGGGAAAGCAGATCTACAGCAAAAGCGCCTGCGCGGGAAACAGAATCCAAAACAGGTTTATCCCGCCATTTTTCCTGCTGCAAACGATGTGCCAACGCACTTTGCAAAACCAACAGCACTGCTGTACTTTCTTTTACACCACATCTGCGGCTGATGTCCGCTGGATCTGCAGAAAGCAGCATAGAAAGTGTTCCAAATTCAGCCAACATCTTATGCGCCAGCGGATTCACATCTCCCCGTGGCACAGCATAATACAGCAATAATTCTAGTAATTCATGGTCTGCAAAACCCTTCGCACCTTCAGCCAAAAATCGCTGACGCATGCGCTCCCGATGCCCCTTATGCACATTTTCGCTCATTTACTTCCCTCAATTTCCAGATATTTTGTCAGCTCGCCAAAATTACCTCCATAAATGATTTCCAGTAATTTTTCCAGACGACGCAGGCACTTTTTCACCAGTTCTTCTGTGATAACGCCTTCATCCAGCATATCTGCCAGCTCTGCCAAATCAACAACCTTTACAAATCCCGATTCATAAACAATGACGTCTGCCAACAGGTCTGTAAAAAGATAGCTGTTTTCCTGGGCATCATAGGTGGTATCAATGATATCACAATAATAATACACCAATTCCTCTTGATCATTCAGAAACTTACTGACTTTATAGCCATCTTCCAAAAAATAACAGGATACACCGTGGCTGAATTTTGCCTTTGGACGAAAAACATTCCATTTTGTTACGATTACCTTTTCATCCTGATAAACTAAAATATCATCCCGCAGCAAAATGGTTTCCTGCGGCATAAAACGTTTTCTATATAACACCGGGTGTCCCATACGCTATCCCCTTTTCTATTACTCTGTAAATGGCAGTACATCACAAATGGAAACCTCTGAAGGCTTTGTCCGCAGCGGACCAAACTGAGGTACGATGCTCTGAAAATGCGCTGTTGCACGATGTTCCTCCAGTGCCTTCATGTCCTGATATTTTTCTACAAAATAATAAACACAGGCATCAGCCTGGTCTGCAACCAAATCATAAGCAATGCAACCGGCTTCTTTTCTTGTAGCCAAAACCAGTTTTTCCGCCAGTTCTGTGAATTCTTTCTGCTTTCCTTCCATTAAGGTGTTTTTTGCAATCAGCATAATCATATTGCATCTTTCCTTTCTTCATGCTGTTCGCCATGATACATATATGAAATTATAATGAATTTTTTAGAAAAAAACAAGGCAGCAAAGAAAAATGTATAAAAAAATAAAACCCTGCTGACCAAAGCCAGCAGGGTTTTCGTACAACCTGTGATTTTATTTTTTATGAAATTAGATAGGCAGTGTTTTGCCTTCTTTTTTCCAATCATGGAATTCAGCAGCTGCTGTAAACAGTGCGTCTGTGGAGGAGTTCAGACCTGTTTCGCAAGAGTCCTGAACAACGCCGATGATGAAACCTACACCTACAACCTGCATTGCGATGTCGTTACTGATACCGAACAGGGAGCAAGCTAGAGGAATCAGCAGCAGGGAACCGCCGGCAACACCGGAAGCACCACATGCGGAAATTGCTGCTACAAAGCTCAGCAGGACCTTCATTGCCAGAGGTACTTCCATACCCATGGTATTTACGCATGCCAGTGTCATAACTGTGATTGTGATCGCTGCACCTGCCATGTTGATTGTTGCGCCCAGAGGAATAGAGATGGAGTAGTTGTCTTCATCCAGACCCAGGGATTTACACAGGCTCATGTTAACAGGGATGTTAGCAGCAGAACTTCTTGTGAAGAAAGCTGTTACGAAAGATTCTCTCAGGCATTTGAATACCAGTTTGTAAGGGTTCTGTTTGATCTGAGTGAACACGATGATAGGGTTCAGGATCAGAGCAACAAATGCCATACAGCCAACCAGGATAGCCAGCAGTCTGCCGTATTCTACGAAGATTTCCAGACCGTTTGTGGAAACTGTTGTGAATACCAGACCCATGATACCGAAAGGAGCAAAGCTGATTACCCATCTAACTGCCTGAGAAACAGCTTCAGAGAAATCGAACAGTGCTTTCTTTGTTGTATCAGATGCAGCTTTCAGAGCCAGACCGAAGATAACAGCCCAAGCCAGGATACCCAGGTAGTTCGCATCAACGATGGAACCCAGAGGGTTTGCTACGATGTTTGTCAGCAGGTTTGTGAATACTTCTGCCATACCGCCAGCTGCTTCGTATCCTTCAGCAGCTGCAACGTCACCCAGAGGCAGTGTTACATGGATGAAATGGCAGGCAATTACCGCTACTACCGCTGCAAGGAATGTACCTATCAGATACAGGATAACAACACGACCCATGGTTTTGCCTCCGCCTTCGTTACCGCAAGCCAGAGCTGCAATTACCAGGAAAAATACCAGTACAGGCGCGATTGCTTTCAGAGCGCTTACAAACAGAGTACCCAGAATGCCGATTCCTGTTACACCAGGAACAGCCAGACCCAGGATAGCACCCACAATCAAGCCACAAATAATACGTTTTACTAAGCTAATGCTATTCCACTTACTAAGAATGTTTGTCATGATTATGATTCTCCTATTAAATTATAAATGTTCAATATTGCGTTTTGTCAGGTTGTACGAACTTAATATTGAAAGTATTTTTGCCTCCCCTTTTATTGGCAGCAACCAAATACTTTTTCACAAAGCTTTTTACCTGTCGGTGTTACAGCCAGACCGCCTTCTGCTGTTTCTTTCAGTGTAGAAGACATAGCGTCACCGATTTTCTTCATTGCAATAATAACTTCATCGGCGGGAATCGCACTTTCAATTCCTGCCAGCGCCAGTTCTGCCGCAACAAATGCATTGGCAACACCAGCTGCGTTTCTCTTGATGCAGGGGATTTCTACCAGACCTGCAACAGGGTCACAAACCAGACCCAAAATATTTTTCAATGCAATGGCGCATGCATGTTCACACATCTTAGGTGTACCGCCACAGATTTCTACGATAGCAGCAGCTGCCATAGCGCTTGCTGCACCGCATTCTGCCTGACAGCCACCTGCTGCACCAGCAATGCTTGCGTTGTTTGCAATGACCATACCCACAGCAGATGCTGTGAACAATGCCATTACCACGTCTTCATTGGGAATGTTTCTGCTTTCGGAAATGGTCAGCAGAGCAGAAGGCAAAATACCACAGCTGCCTGCTGTAGGCGCCGCAACAATTCTGCCCATACAAGCATTGGTCTGAGAAACAGCCAGTGCTTTTGTCATGGCATCCCCAAAGATTTTACCGCAGATATTTCTGTTTTCCTGTACTGCACGCATCATTTTGTATGCGTCGCCGCCAGTCAAACCACTTGCGGAACGTTTGTCTGGATCCAGACCTTCCTCTACAGATTCACGCATAACCTCTAAAGAGCGTTCCATCTGCGCGTACAGAGCTTCTTCTGTGCCTTCTGTAGCTTCAGCCTGTTCACGCAGGATGATTTTGGAAAGAGGTTCGTTTGCCTGTGTTGCTGCTGCAACCAGATCTGCCAAAGAATCGTATTTAAACATAGTTTCACCTCTCTCCTTAAATTGCTTTCAGAATGGTGCAGGAGAAAATATGAGGATTTTCCAGAATTGCATCCTGCACGGATTCATTGATATCACCATCGATTTCGATGGTCATAACAGCCGTACCGCCCTTGTGGTCTCTGCACAGAGAGAAGCCATGAACGTTTACGCCTTTTTCTGCCAAGATTTTTGTAACAACCGCAATCATACCTGGAATATCCTGATGAGGGATTACCAGTGTATCAGATTTCCCGTTGATGGAAACTGCGGTGCCATTGATTTTATTGATGACAATGTTGCCGCCACCAACAGAAGCGCCCTGTACCTGTGCAGTTCTTCCTTCTGCATCTTCCAGAGTGATTTCTGCTGTATTGGGGTGAGCACCATCGATATCTGCTTCTTCAAATTCGAATGCCAGACCTTCTTCTTTTGCCACATCCATGCTGACACGAATGCGTGCATCATCTGTATCCATACCCAAAATGCCTGCAATAACCGCTTTATCTGTACCATGTCCTTTGTATGTTTTCGCAAAGGAACCACTGAAACGGATATGGGCTTTTACAGGTGTCGCGCCCAGAATGGACCGTGCATACTTACCAATACGCACAGCACCAGCTGTATGGGAACTGGATGGACCAATCATGATCGGACCGATAATGTCAAATGCCTGTAACATAATATCCTCCCCTATTCATTCTTTTAAACCTTCCCAGAAATCTTAAAGTTTTATTAAAATCTTAAGATTTTGGTCACTACAATTATATATGATAAAATTCTACAAAGTCAATAGAAATAGCAAAAAAAGTTTACAACGGAAGGACATTTTCATACATTGCTCAAACATTTGTCTTTGTATGAAAGACAGTACAAGAATTTTTATGATTTCTACTAAAAATACTATGTCTTTTTTTGCCAATTCTCCCAAAATTATAAACTAATTTAATTTTACCAATTGATTTTTTCTATTGTTTCATAAAATTCATTGTTACTTTTTGACTGCAATAAAAAAGTGATAAAACCGAAATATCAGGTTTTATCACTTTTTTTGTTCAAAATTAATCTTTTACAACTTCATCTTTGGGCAAAAGTACATGTAATACAATTGCAACAACTGCTGCAGGCACAATGCCGGAACCGCCAAAGATCAGCTGCAGTGCCTGAGGTGCTTTTGCCAAAATTGCGCTGTTTGCACCAATACCATAACCAACGCCCAGTGCTACAGACAGAATGGTCAGGTTTCTAGGTGTCATAGGTTCTTTTGTAACCAGCTGGATACCGCTGACTACGATAGAGGAAAACATCATAACTGCTGCGCCGCCCAGAACAGCCTGAGGCATGATGGAAACCAGTGCACCCAGTTTGGGGATCAGACCGCACAGAATCAGGAATACTGCACCTGTAGCCAGCGCCATACGGTTCACAACTTTTGTCATAGCAACCAGACCAACGTTCTGGCTGAAAGAAGTGTTTGGCAGTACACCGAAAATAGCAGCAAAAGTGGAGCCTAAACCGTCACAGATAACGCCACCGGACAGTTCTTTGTCAGTTGCCTCTCTACCCATACCACCTTCCATAACACCGGAGATGTCACCAACAGTTTCTACAGCTGTTACAACGAACATGATCAATACCGGTACAATGGCTCTCCAGTCAAAAATGATCTTCACTGGCATCAGTGCAGGTACTGCAAACCAGCTTGCTTCTCTGACTTTGTCCCAGTTCAGCACCCAAGCTTTTGTGTATTCCACGCCGTCTGCTGTCACACCTGTTGTAGGCAGTACAAAGCCCATGATGAAAGCAACGATATAACCAGCAATGATACCGATCAGAATAGAAGATGTGCTTGTAAAACCTTTTGTGCCATGTTTTACAATCAGGATAACCACCAGTACAAATGTAGCCAGCAGCAGGTTTTCAATGGAACCATAGTCTGCTGCGCCGCTGCCGCCGCCAAAAGAAGAGATACCAACGGAAATCAAAGACAGCCCGATGGACAATACAACGGTACCTGTAACAACAGGCGGGAAAAATCTACGCAGGGGTTTCAGGAAAAATCCCAGTACGCCTTCCATCAAACCGCCGATAATGGATGCCCCCATAATAGCACCGTAAGCAATAACACCGCCGCCCATATTGGCAACGACGCTGTTAAATACGCCGATAAAGCCGGAACTTGTCCCCATGATAATGGGTACCTTCCCACCAACGGGACCGATGGCAAAAAGCTGAAGCAATGTTACCAAACCTGCAACCAACATAGCATTTTGCAGCAGGCTAACCTGCAGATCCGCAAATTCACTGCCAACGCCCAAACCACATGCGCCTGTGATGATCAGCAATGGTGTCAGGTTCCCTACAAACATGGCAAGTACATGCTGCAGTCCCAGGGGAATTACCTGACGCAGAGGCATTTTTCCTTCAAAGGAATATGCCGTTCCAGATAAAACTTTTGTGTCTTTCATAGTCCTCTTCCCTCACATACCTTTTACTTGAATTTTTACCAAAACTCATTTTATTTGATTTTTCGACAAATGTAAACACTTGTCATAAAAAAATCCTGTTTTTCTTTTTCCACAAACAGGATTTCTTAGCTTTTTATGGGAAATATGCCCTTTTCCGTAACCAGAAAATCCCCTTTTTGGTCAAAAGTTTCTGACGGAATTTCATCCAACATCAGTTTTTCTCTGCAAATTACAACACGAACGCCATTGCATCTTTCCAAATATCTATCATAATATCCGCCGCCATATCCCAACCGATTACCTTTTCTGTCACAGGAAAGGCACGGCAGGATAATCAGATCAATCTGTTCCGGCATCAGCACCTCACATCCTGCCTTCGGTTCCATAATGCCGAATTTTCCCACTTCCAAATCTTCTTCTTTTGTAATGATATATGCTTCCATATGTCCTTTTTCCAAACATTTTGGCACGGCTACTTTCTTATGATGTTTCCATGCATACTGAATGATGGAATGGGTATCAATTTCCGACGGTGTACCAACAAAACAAAATATGGATTTTGCTTTTTGAAAAACTTCCATTTCACACAAAAAAGCAAAAATCTTCTGACTGGCTTCTTCATTATATTCTTTCGTAAGCACAGCTATTTTTTTCTGTATTTTCTTACGGCATTGCTTCTTTTCCATTTTTTTATCCATATTTTACGCCTCCTTCTATATAGAAAAGAATCCAAAACACCACAGCGTTTTGGATTCCTCATTCTTTATGCAGCAGACTTCCGCAGTTCCAGAGCCACTTTTTCTTCTCTCCGGCGCAGGATGCCACTCATACATTTCAAATATACCAATACAGATACCCCTGCACTAATCAAGTCAACAGCAGGTTCTGCAAAAAAGACATTCTCAATCCCAAACAGCAACGGGAAAATCATCATTGCCGCAAAATAGAGCAGCTTTCTGAATGTAGAAAGCACAATGGAATATTTAACTGCAGACAAACCTGTAAAGCCATCCACAATGGTATACTGCACAGCCAGAGGCAAAATCATCAGTGTCATAATCTTAATGGCCTTCATAGACAATTCCATATAAAAGGCATCATTTGTAAACAGTCTTACGAAATATGATGAGAAAACATGTGCCACCACCATCATCACAGCTGTAAAGATCAGGCAAAGAATCAGTGTATATTTCTGTCCGCTTCTGACACGATCCATCTGGCAAGCACCATAGTTAAATCCCAGAATTGGCTGTGTAGCCCCTGTCATACCACCCATAGGCAGTGTAACCATCAGGAAGAAGCTCTGTGCAATGGTATTGCAGGTTACCAGCTGGTCACCATATCCAGGACCGCCATAATGCTGCAAAACCATATTCATGGCAATGATCAATCCACTATCCAGTGCCACAATAATAAAAGGAGAAAGCCCTGTCAATAAAACTCGAAACATCAATGTCCGGTTATAGCCGCCAAAAGTAATGCGTACTGGCGGTCTTCTGCCGAAAAGGAACAGCAGTACAAATGCACAGGATACCATCTGCGCAATGACTGTTGCCACGGCGGCACCAGCTACTCCCATATTACATCCAAAAATAAATACAGGGTCTAAAACGATATTTGTAATTGCCCCCACAACGACAGACATCATAGCGATTTTAGAATATCCCTGACAGATGATGAACGTGTTCATCCCCATGGATAATATAGCAAAAATACTACCTGCCGCATAAATGGTCATGTAGGTATTTGCATAGGGGAACGTCACTTCACTTGCACCAAACAGCATCAGCAATGGCTGCTTGAACAAAATCACCAGCAGGGTAATCACAACTGCCATAACAATCATCATCAGAAAACAGTTTGCCATGATCTGAGAGGCACCCTTTCGGTCATTCTCCCCCATTTTGATACTCATCAATGGAGAGCCACCAATACCAACCCACATAGAAAAGGAAGTGATGAGGGTAACAATCGGTCCGCAGATCCCAACACCAGCCAGTGCCGTGGCGCCAATCTCTGGAATATTCCCAATGAAAATTCTATCCACAATGCTGTACAACACATTAATAAACTGTGCCAACATCGCTGGTATGGCAAGGCGTACTACCAATCCTGCCATGCTGTCTGTGCCAAGGTTATTTTCTCTGCGCATACGGCTCCCTCCATCCCTGATTTTTCCAATAGAAACGGATAAAACATAACACATTCCCATATCCGAAGTCAACCATTTTTCCAAAAAGAAACATGCCTTTTTCTGCTGAAAAATATCGCTGTTTACCCGTGAAAATTGGTGAAATTCCTTTCGGAATTCTCCTTGACATTTACTGTCCCACCCCTTATAATGATATAGCATTCACGGAATGCTTCGTTTGATACACTAACGCTAACAAGGGTATATTCTTGTTAGCGTTTTTTTTGCAAGGAGGATTTTATGGAAAACAACACATTTCTGGAAGGAAAAATTGCTGCGCCCCTGATTCGTTTTGCAATCCCACTGATGATGTCGCTGGTACTACAGGCTTTATACGGCGGCGTTGACTTGATGGTCGTAGGGAAATTTGGTACCACCGCAAGCATTTCCGCTGTTGCTACCGGCGGACAGGTCATGCAGGCAGCAACTGTCATCATTACTGGCTTAACCATGGGTGTAACGGTACTGCTGGGGCAAGCCATCGGTGCAAAAAAACCGGAAGAAGCTGCCCATATTGTTGCTGGACAGATCAAACTGTTCACCTGCATTGCTTTGCTGATTACAGTGGTTCTTGTTTGTTTTGCAAAACAGGCATCTCTGCTGATGCGTGTTCCCGAAGAAGCCCTGCCCGAAACCATTACTTACATTCGCATTTGTGCTTCTGGTATGATTTTCATCACCGCTTATAACTCTGTCAGCGGCATTTTCCGTGGTATGGGCAACTCCAGATCTCCATTTTTGTTTGTATTGATTGCCTGTACCATTAATATCATTCTGGACTTTGTTTTTGTTGGGCTGTTCCACATGTCCACAGCAGGTGCGGCACTGGCAACGGTCATTGCACAGGCAAGCAGCTTTTTCTTCTCCATTGTTTATATGAAATACACCAAAAAGCGTCGCCTGCCCTTCCGCTTGAAACTTTCTGACTTCAAGCAAAAAGGCGCTGTCCGCAGAATCATTTCTTTGGGTCTGCCCATTGCCGCACAGGATTTTCAGGTAACGGTATCCTTTTTGATCATTACATCCATCCTCAACTCTTTAGGGGTTGTTGCTTCCGCCAGCGTTGGCATCGCAGAAAAACTTTTTGTTTTCCTTGCGCTGGTACCCATGAGCTTCATGTCTGCCCTTTCCGCTTTTGTTGCGCAGAACGTTGGGGCAAACAATATCAGCCGCGCCACAAAGGCATTCTTTGTAGCAGTGAGAATCTCTTTCTGCTGTGGATTCATGGTGTTCCTGCTGACATTCCTGCAAGGAGATTTTCTGGCGTCTATCTTTACCAATGACCCGGAAGTTATTGCATCCACCCAGTTGTATCTGAAAAGCTGTTCCTTTGAATATCTGCTGACAGCCATCAACTTCTGTATGCTGGGATATTTCAACGGCAGAGGCAGAACAAAATTCGTTTTGCTTCAGGGGGTTTTGACCGTATTCCTGGTACGTATTCCCCTTTCTTACTTCCTCAGCCGTCTGCCGGGTACAAACCTGCTCATCATTGGGATTGCGGTACCTATGTCTGCCCTCTTTGAACTGCTTTTGTGTATCGGCTTCTTTATCAAATTACAGAAAGAAAAGAAAGTGGTCATGCCTTAACCATCGAAAAGATAAAAGGCACGAAATTCCAAAGAATTTCGTGCCTTTTTGATTGCTTATTTTGATAAATGCATCTCTTTCCACCGAAAATATCCGAAGCCTTCTGCCATTGTCAGCAAAAATGTGCAGATACCATAGGAAAGCAGAAATCCTTTCTTCATAAATCCAGATTTGACTTCTATATTTTCTAAATCGATTGTACTTCGGTCTACCACACGGTATGGATATACCACCTGTGATGTTACTGCTGCTGTGGTATAAAAGGAATCATCTTCTGGAATATCATGCGCTTCCAGAAGGCAGTATCTGGGAAAAAATAAATTTCTCTGTAATTCTAATATTTGTACATCGCCTTCCCTTTCTATCAGCATCAATTCCGAATCCTTTAAAACTGTATGATCTAAAATATGGGCATTTTCAAATTCCCCATAGGCTTTTGCCAGACTTTCCGCCTGCAAAGGGCTGGAAATGGGGCAAAACAGCAACCCCTGTATACAAACAGCAATACAGAAATTGACCAGAATCATAACAATGCCAAAAAAGACCGCTTTTCCTTTCTGCATAGCACAAGCCTCCTCACAGTCCTATTTTTATTTTAACGATTCTGCCGCCTTCTCAACTTCGCTCCAATACTCCTGCTGTTTTTCAAAAACGGCTTTTTCCATGACAACCGCTTTCCGCATCTGTTTATCCCATTCCATAGAGAAATGTCCGAAATGGTTTACTGCTTCCCGCAGGGGAATATAAACTTTTCCATTGATATTCTCACAGGAAATGTTTGTAGAGAAATAATTGTTTTTGATGATGCCATTCTGGCAAGTCAAATTTTTTGTATTTCCATACTGGGTGGCAAAAATGGTATTCCAGTCCTCCAGAGATATCTGCAAGGTACCATTGGCATCAATAAACGCATTCTGGAAAACATGCAGATAACCATTCAAAAACATTCCCAGTTTATTGAAATCAGCATAATCCACAGAAGTCACTCTGATACCTTGGATATACAGCATCACATCGTATGGATAATAGGTTTCCTCTATGGTTTCCAGCTTTATCACAAGACTCTGCATTGTTTCCGAGGAAATCTCCATATATTCTGACTGGATATCTACAGTTTGGTCTGAAATTTTGTCCTTTGTGTAAGTGATTCTGGATAGGATATTCTGGTTTGGATACACCACATACTGTACATCCTGATTGTCTGCCTGTTCATCAGAAAGCACATAAAATCTATAACGGTCATATCCATAAGGCAGTTCTGCCGATTTTCCTGTCAACCACGCATTTTTCCATTCCGTCAGAAAATCCTCCACTGCCGCTGGCTGTGTCAAATAATAACAACGTCCTGTGTCCAAATCCTGCAGCTGTATAACGGTTCCTTCATACATATTCGACTGCTCCACTATAGCATTTGTCACGGGAACACCCTGTCTATACACCGCTGTTGGCATCATAACGCCCACCACACAGCAAAGCAAGAAAATTCTCTTTTTCATAGCCATTCCCCCGTTCTTACAAATACCAAAAACTCCCTTTTTTTCAGCATACTGAAGTTTCAAAAAAAATACAATGAAAAAGCGACAATCTTACGTTTCTTGTAAGATTTGTCGCTTTTTTGTTATATTTATTGATTTTCGTCCTCATAGGGCACAATGACCCAATGACAATCCCGACATACATAAGCTTCACATCTAGGGCATGTCATATTATGGGTCGTCTAAGAAATATCGCCAATTTTTGAAGCTTCTATAAACCACTTTTTCAGTTTACGAGTATAGACCACTTCTCGCGCACTGTTGATCCAGCCTTTTTCCATTTCTTTTCCGCATTTCGGACAGTTCATAAAATGCCCCCTTTAGAACAGACTCAGCTGATTGGTTTCAGGAATGCCGTTCAAAACGCCATTTTCTTTCAGCAAATCAATGAGGGAACGTCCCAAAGAAGTTCGTTCTTTCAGCTCCTCAATGGTATGGAACTCCCCTGCCGCTCTGCCATCCACAATGCTCTGCGCCGCATTGGTGCCAAGCCCCTGCAAAGAGTTGAAAGGCGGAATCAGCCCTTCCTCTGTCACAATGAATTTTCTGGAGTCAGATTTATAGAGGTCAATGGGCAGGAATTTGAAGCCGCGGGCATAAAATTCCACGATCAATTCCAGAACCGTCATTTTTGCCTTATCTTTCGCTGTTGCCTCCATACCTTTGGCATGGATTTCCCGCATAGCCGCTTTGGCAACGTCCATACCCTTGCACATACAGCTATAGTCAAAATCATCACAGGCACGTACGGTGAAGTACGTTGCGTAATATGCTTCCGGATAATTGATTTTGAAATAAGCAATACGGAACGCCATCATGACATATGCTGCCGCATGGGCTTTCGGGAACATGTACTTGATTTTCTGGCAGGATTCGATGTACCAATCTGGCACATCTGCCGCTTTCATATCCGCAATGTCCTCATCGGTGAGCCCTTTCCCCTTTCTGACTTTCTCCATGATCTTGAAGGATTTCTTCTTATCCACACCTTTATTAATGAGGTAAATCATGATACTATCACGGGTGGAGATGGTTTCTTTCAGGGTGATGGTGCCGTTTTCGATAAGGGTCTGGGCATTGCCCAGCCATACGTCCGTACCATGGGACAAGCCAGAAATACGGAGCAAATCCGCGAAAGTTTTCGGTTTTGTATCCAACAGCATGCCACGCACGAATTTTGTACCAAATTCAGGAATACCCAAAGTCCCTGTTTCACAGCCGATGTCCTCTGCTGTAACCCCCAACGCCGCCGGAGATTCAAAAAGGGACATGGTTGCTGGATCGCCTAGAGGTACGGTCTGGGGATTGACGCCCGTCAAGTCGTAAAGCATACGAATGACGGTGGGATCGTCGTGCCCCAGCAGGTCTAATTTCAGCAAACGACCACTGATGGAATGATAGTCAAAATGTGTGGTTGTGACTGTGGAATTCACATCGTTTGCCGGACGCTGAATGGGGCAAAATTCATAGATATTATGGTCACTGGGTACAACCATCAGACCGCCGGGATGCTGCCCTGTGGTACGTTTGACACCAGTACACCCATTCATCAGACGGGTAATCTCCGCATTATGGGCAGTGATTTCCCGTTCATCAAAGTATTTTTTCACAAAACCATAAGCCGTTTTATCTGCCAAGGTGCCAATGGTACCGGCTTTGAACACATGCCCTACGCCGAACAATTCTTCTGTATAGGCATGGGCTGTCTGCTGATATTCCCCAGAAAAGTTCAAGTCAATATCCGGTTCTTTATCCCCTTCAAATCCAAGGAATGTCTGGAATGGAATATCGTGACCATCCTTATGCATGAGTGTACCGCATTTCGGGCAGTTCATATCAGGCATGTCACATCCGCTGGCTTCTTCCATGGCGTAAGATTTCACCAAATCCGAATCAAAGTCGGAATATTTGCAGTTAGGGCAAACATAATGGGGTGGCAAAGAGTTTACTTCCGTAATCCCTGCCATGTTTGCCGCAAAGGAAGAACCTACGGAACCACGGGAACCAACCAGATAGCCGTCAGCCACAGATTTCCATACCAGTTTCTGCGCAATGATATAAAGCACCGCATAGCCGTTGCTGATGATGGAGTTCAGTTCTGTTTCCAAACGCTCCTGTACCAATGGCGGCAAAGGATCGCCATAAATGGAATGCGCCTTATCCATGCAAATCTGCCGCAGCTGCTCATCGGCACCCTCAATTTTAGGAGGGAATGTTTCATCTGGAATGGGCTTGATTTTTTCAATCTGGTCCGCAATGAGGTTGGTGTTGGTAATAACAACCTCTCTTGCCTTTTCCTCTCCCAGATAGTCAAATTCCGCCAACATTTCATCTGTTGTTCTGAAATACAGGGGCGGCTGGTTGTCCGCATCGGGGAAACCTTCCGCTGCCATGATGATTTTACGGTATGCCGCGTCATCAGGGTCAATGAAATGCACGTCACAGGTTGCCACAACAGGCTTGCCGTAAGTTTCACCCAGTTCCACAATCTTCCGGTTCATGTTTTTGATATCCTCCATCGAGTGAATATTTTCCACTCTAGGAGAATCAATCATAAATTTATTGTTCCCCAAAGGCTGGATTTCCAGATAATCATAGAAATGCACCAGTTCTTCAATACGCTGTTTGGGTTCGCCGTCCAAAAGAGCACGGTACAGTTCCCCCGCTTCGCAGGCACTGCCCAAAATCAAGCCTTCCCGCATCTGCATAAATTTGCTTTTAGGGATTCTAGGGCGACGGAAGAAATAATCAATATGAGCCATGGAAACCAATTCGTACAGATTCCGCAAACCTGTATAGTTCTTCACCAGAATGATGGCATGATAAGCACGGAGTTTTTTATAGTTCACCGTACGGCTGGCAAGGACATTGATTTCATCCAAGGTGAAAATCTTCTTTTCTGCCAGCATATCCAAGAATTTAATAAATACTTCCGCTGTTGCTTCCGCATCGTTGACCGCGCGATGGTGTCCATTGAGGGTTACACCCAAGTGTTCACAAACAATGTCCAATTTGTGCTTATTCAGTTCCGGCAGCAATGCTCTTGCCAGTTCCAAAGTATCTACAATGGTATGATGTAGTTCTCCCAGACCAGCTCTTTCTGCCGCAATGCGGATAAAGCCTGTATCAAAAGAAGCATTGTGGGCTACCAGTACAGTATCTTCACAGAATTTCAAAAATTCCGGCAAAATATTTTCGATGGTGGGCGCGTCTTTCACCATATCATCAGTAATACCTGTCAGTTTTGTGATTTCCGCGGAAATGGGGCGCTGTGGATTGACAAAGGTACTGAAACGGTCAATGATTTTCCCGTCTGCTACCTTTACGGCACCAATTTCCGTAATCATTTCTTTTTCCTTAGAAAGCCCTGTGGTTTCGATATCGAATACCACATAGGTATCATCCAGATTCTGCCCTCTCGGGGAGAACACCGCATTGCCCAAGTCGTCAATGAGATAGGCTTCCACGCCATAAATGACTTTCAAATCAGACTTATCTGCCGCATTCATGGCATCAGGGAATGCCTGTACCACGCCATGGTCTGTGATCGCAATGGCTTTATGCCCCCATTCAATGGCACGTTTGATATAAGTTTTTACAGGTGTTACGCCGTCCATACTGCTCATCTGGGTATGGAGATGGAGTTCCACACGTTTTTCCTCTGCCGTATCCATACGAGGCGGAGGTGCCTGTGCCGTCATAATGGCTTTTGCCATGATGTTGATTTCCTTGGCGTATTTATCAAACTGCACTTCCCCCTGCACCCGGAGGTAAGCGTCTTTTTTAATCTTGTCTTTCAGTTCGTTGTCGAAAACAGACCGTTTCACAAAGAATTTTACCGTTGTGGAATCGGACTTATCTGTAATGTCAAAAGAAACAATGTATTTTTCCCCTTTGATTTCTCTGGGTTCGATATTGAAAATATTCCCTTCCACAATAACAGATTCCCCGGGAATTTTGGTATCTACGATCTTCACAGGAGTACCAGTAAATTCTTTGCCAAAGAGGATACCTCTGGAAACAGCTTCGCTGACTGCACCCACTTCCGCGGAAACTTTCGCCTGTTCTGCCGCCTGTGTGGCTGAAGCAATCTGTTGGAGGAGTTCCTCTGTTTTTGTCCGCTGTTCCTGTTCCATACGGGCACGGTCTTCCTCGCTGCTTTGGACGTTTTTGAACTGCACAGACATAGCCAGTCCCGTTTCTTCCTGCACCAGCTTTGCCACAGCATCATCCAGCTTTTTCTGGGACAGATAGTAAGCCATATTGTGCTTTACGAAAATCTGCATCTTTCCATCCTGATAATCCCAGTCCGCATCGGAAATAACACCGCTGCAAACTTTGCTCTGGGCTGCCACATGACTGCGAATGGTATCCCAGAAATCTGCCAGAACTGCCTTAGGTTCCTTGTCCATCAACTGATATTTGGGGAAAATATGCACTTCTTTCACACCAGGAAGCTGCTGCATCATTTCTTTCCGCAGTTTTTCCCAATACAAAGGCGGAATGACTGCATCTGCCGCAATCTCTGTTACGATTTCCCGCTCCTTTCGGTGGATGGTCAGGGAAAGCACCGTGGTTTCCCGAAAGACTTCCTGCAAAGGGGCGGAAAGAGAAACCTTATCAAATACCAGCGGAAATTTTTTCGCTGTCATATCGCCCCTCCTTTCCGTTTATTTTCCAAATCACAGTTTATCAATTTCTTCCATCAAAGCGTCTACCAGCTGGCTTTCATCTACTTTACGGATGAGTTCGCCTTTTTTGAACAGGATACCTACGCCATTGCCGCCAGCAATACCGATATCCGCTTCTTTCGCTTCGCCGGGACCGTTTACCACGCAGCCCATAACTGCCACTTTGATATCTTTTTTGATGGAAGCACAACGTTTTTCCACTTCATTTGCAATAGAAATCAGGTCAATCTGTGTTCTGCCGCAAGTAGGACAGGAAATCAGTTCAATGCCGAATTTCCGCAGACCCAGACATTTCAGAATTTCTTTCGCTGCACGGACTTCTTCCACAGGGTCACCAGTCAAAGATACACGAATGGTATCACCAATGCCCATTGCCAAAATCGCGCCAATACCTACTGCGGATTTGATGGTACCAATATAAACAGTTCCCGCTTCTGTAATCCCCACATGGATGGGATAAGGAATACTTTCTGACAGAATCCGATAGGCTTCCAGAGAGAAAGGCACATCAGAAGCCTTAATGGAAACAACAATGTCATGGAAATCATATTTTTCCAGAATTTTTACATGTTTCAGGGCACTTTCCACCAAACCCTGAGGGGTTACCCCGCCGTATTTTTCCACCAGTTCTTTTTCCAGAGAACCGCTGTTGACACCGATACGGATGGGGATATGTTTTTCTTTTGCCATTTCCACCACCTGACGGATGCGGTCTTCATCACCGATGTTACCAGGGTTGATACGAACTTTATCGATGCCCAGCTCCATGACGCGCAGTGCCAGACGATAATCGAAGTGAATGTCTGCCACCAGAGGAATATGAATCTGTTTTTTGATTTCACCAATGGCATCTGCCGCTTTCATATCAGGCACTGCCACACGCACCAGTTCACAGCCAGCCGCTTCCAGCGCATGAATCTGCGCCACCGTAGCCGCTACATCTCTGGTATCTGTATTACACATGGACTGGATAACAACGGGGTTGCCGCCGCCCAATTTTAAATTGCCAACCTGTACGGTTCTAGTCTGAGTTCTCTGCATATCTGCACTCCCTTTTATGTATTCAAATCAATATTTCGCTATGGTATAGTATAGCACAATCCGAAAAAACAGACCACACAAAACCAGCCAAAACAACAGCCTTCCCCTTGTGCAAAAAAGCTGAATGCACAAAAAAAGGAACAGAGATTTTGATCTCTGCCCCTTTTTCATAGGTATTAGAATGTTTTATCGGCTTACATGTAACCGCCCATGCCGCCGCCCATGCCAGCTTCAGGCATAGCAGGTGCTTTTGCGGGCAGTTCCGCAACGACTGCTTCTGTTGTCAGGAATGTGGAAGCAACGGATGTTGCGTTCTGCAATGCGCTTCTGGTTACTTTTGCGGGGTCCAGAATGCCTGCTTCTACCATTTCCACATATTCTTCTGTCAGGGCATTGAAACCAACGCCTTCTGCCATTTCTTTTACTTTGTTTACAATAACGGAACCTTCCAGACCTGCGTTTTCAACAATCTGACGCAGAGGAGCTTCCAGTGCTTTCACAACGATATCAGCACCTGTTTTTTCATCGCCTGCCAGGTCAGCACATGCAGCTTTTACTTTTTCTACTGCATGCAGCAGTGCTGTACCGCCACCAGCTACGATACCTTCTTCCACAGCGGCTCTAGTAGCTGCCAGTGCGTCTTCCATACGCATTTTCTTTTCTTTCATTTCTGTTTCGGTAGCTGCACCAACTTTGATGACTGCTACGCCGCCACACAGTTTTGCCAGTCTTTCCTGCAATTTTTCTCTATCGAAATCAGATTCTGTTTCTTCGATTGCAGTACGAATCTGATGGATTCTTGCGTCGATTTCGTCTTTTCTGCCTGCGCCGTCAGCGATGATGGTCAGGTCTTTTTCTACACGAACAGTTTTTGCACGACCCAGCATATCCAGAGTAGCATCTTTCAGGTCAATACCCAGTTCATCAGAGATGACCTGACCGCCTGTCAGAGCTGCGATATCAGCCAGCTGTGCTTTTCTTCTTTCGCCATAGCCAGGAGCTTTGACTGCAACGCATGTGAATGTACCTCTCAATTTGTTCAGTACCAGTGTAGCCAGTGCTTCGCCTTCTACGTCTTCTGCAATGATCAGCACTTTGCCGCCTGTCTGCATGATCTGTTCCAGAATAGGAACCAGATCCTGAATGTTGGAGATTTTCTTATCTGTCAACAGGATATAAGGATCTTCCAGAACAGCTACCATTTTATCCATATCTGTGCACATGTAAGCGGACAGATAACCTTTATCGAACTGCATACCTTCTACCAGATCCAGTTCTGTTTTCATTGTTTTGGATTCTTCTACTGTAATAACGCCGTCGTTTGTTACTTTTTCCATGGCGTCAGCGATCATGTTGCCGACTTCTTCGTCACCAGCAGAAATCGCTGCAACGTTTGCGATATGTTTCTTAGTGGTAACAGCCTGGCTCATTTTCTTGATTTCTGCTACTGCTGCATCAGTTGCTTTCTGCATACCTTTTCTCAGGATAATTGCATTTGCGCCTGCTGCGATGTTTTTCAGACCTTCCTGAATCATAGCCTGTGCCAGAACAGTTGCTGTTGTAGTACCGTCACCGGCTACATCGTTTGTCTGTGTTGCAACTTCTTTTACCAGCTGTGCACCCATATTTTCATAAGGATCTTCCAGTTCGATGTCCTTTGCGATGGTCACGCCGTCGTTTGTGATCAAAGGAGAAGTGAATTTTCTGTCCAGAACCACGTTACGACCTTTGGGACCCAATGTAACTTTTACGGTATTTGCCAATTTGTCAACACCGGCTGCCATTGCGCTTCTTGCGTCGGTGCTGTATTTAATTTCTTTTGCCATATTCAATAACGCCTCCTAAATATTGAGAAGTTTTAAAATCAGTCTTTTACGATTGCCAGAATATCATTCTGACGCATTACCAGATATTCTTCGCCTTCAAATTTGATCTGCGTAGCGCCGTATCTAGGGAAGATAACATGGTCGCCTTCTTTCAGAACCATTTCTACATTTACATCGCCAACCAGTCCGCCGGGACCTACTGCCACAACGATGGCTTCCTGGGGTTTTTCCTGAGAAGAAGAAGTCAGAATCAAACCGGATTTTGTGGTTTCTTCTGCTTCCAACTGTTTCAATACTACTTTATCTCCTAATGGTGCAAGTTTCATATTATTCTGCCTCCTTGTATTCTTGTTGTTAGCACTCATCTGTATCGAGTGCTAATTTCTGATATTATATTAGCTATTTTCCCAGGAATATTCAAATCCCATATAAGATGTTATTCTGTAAAATTTAGAAATATACAGAAAAAACCGAAGAAATTCAAGAAAAAAACTAATTTTTACTCTTGATTTCTCCGGTTTTCTTTCATTTACTCTATTTTTGCAAAAAATGAGATAATTTTAAGAAAATTTTATTTTATTTCTGCTGTTCTCTGTCCAGCTGGTCGATGGCTGCCGCTGCGGAAAGAGCTGCCACCAGACCTTCCCCAACAGCCTTTGCAATCTGATAAGGCGCACCTGTGCAGTCCCCTGCCGCATAAACGCGAGGCAGGTTTGTTTCCATTTTACGGTTTACCACAATGTTTTTGCCTTCTGTTTCCAGACCAAAAAGCAGGCTTTCAGGGGGCATAGAGTTTTTCGCAAAGAAAATACCATCACAGCCCAGTGTTTCATCTGCCAGTTCCAGACCTGTCACACGGTCATTTTCTCCCAAAACGGCTTTTGGTTTGCCATTAACTACTTTGACATTGTCCTTCAAAGACAGAACGGGCTGATAAAGAGGTACATACAGCACTTCAGAACAAATATCCGCCAAGAAGTTTGCTTCTGCTTCCCCTTCTTCATTTTCCGCTACCACAACGACTTTTTTGCCACGATAGAGCATACCGTCGCAGGTTGCGCAGTAGCTGACGCCTTTCCCCAGATATTCCATTTCTCCGGCAATGCCTTTGCTTTTGCTCAGACCTGTTGCCAGGATGATGGCTTTCGCCTGAATGAATTCATTTTCCGCATTGATCATGTAGGAATCTCCCATAGACATGATCTGACTGATACGAGCTTCTTTAAATTCTACACCGTTTTTCATGGCGTGAGCATAAAACGTATTCAGCAGTTCTTCCCCTGCCATATCCGGCAGACCAAGGTAGTTGTCCACCTTTTCTGCTGCGAAGAGCAGAGAGCTGTCCAAACTTCTGCCAAAAATCGTTACGGTTTTATTTCTCTGACGACAGTTCAGCGCCGCGGATAAAGCAGCAGGACCGCCACCAATGATTGCTACATCTAACACAAGCATTCCTCCTTCATATAAAAACAGGATAACCAAACGATGTCCTTTCATAATGCGAAAATCCCTGTTTCTGAACAACGGATACGGAATCGGCGGATTCCATGGAGCAAATACCTTGAAACCCGCCTTTTCCTAACTACCGTTGTTCATTTTCATAGTATGTGTCCATGGTTTATTGGGAACCATTTTGGACACTTGATTTCGGATTTTCTCTCATTGAGAATATCATAAAGTTATCCTATTTGCAATGTTCTTATTTCTGTTCTGCTCTTGCAGCGATAATTTTCTTCTGGATTTCCATAGGAGCTTCTTCGTAACGTTCGAAGTGGTGTCTGTAATCGCCACGGCTCTGAGTCAGAGAACGCAGGTCTGTTGCGTATTTGTGCATTTCAGCTGTAGGAACTTCTGCAACGATGCATTTCTTATTGCCAACAGCGTCCATGCTCAGGATACGACCACGACGTTTGTTGATATCGCCCATGATATCTCCCATGTATTTTTCAGGAATCAGAACTTCCACATGTTCGATGGGTTCCAGAATGGTCGGTTTTGCCTGAGGGATACCTTCCTTGAAGGCTACAGATGTTGCCATCTTGAATGCCATTTCAGAAGAGTCAACAGGATGGTAGGAACCGTCTGTCAATGTTGCTTTCAGACCTACTACGGGGTAACCAGCCAGTACACCAGACTGTACGCATTCCTGCAGACCTTTTTCTACAGCGGGGAAGTACTGTTTGGGTACGGAACCGCCGAAGATCTTTTCTTCGAATACATAAGGTACAGACAGATCGCCGCTGGGTTCGAATTCCATAACAACGTCACCGAACTGACCATGACCGCCGGACTGTTTCTTATATCTGCCGCGTACGGAAGCTTTGGATTTGATTGTTTCACGATAAGGAATGATAGGATCTTTCAGTTCCACTTCAATCTTATATTTGTTTTTCAGTTTATTGACCATAACATCCAGCTGCTGTTCGCCGATACCATAAATCAATGTCTGTTTTGTTTCTTTGTTCACTTCCATCTTGATGGTAGGATCTTCTTCACGGATCTTGGAAAGAGCTGCGGACAGTTTGTCTTCATCGCCTTTGCCTTTGGGCTGGATTGCCATGCACAGAACGGATTCAGGCAGGTTGATTTTGGGAATAACGATGTTTGCTTCTTTCAAAGACAGTGTATCCTGTGTGGAAGTGTTGGACAGTTTTGCCAGAGCGCCGATATCACCGGAATGGAGTTCATCCACTTCGATCTGTTCTTTCCCTCTGATAACATACAGGTGACCAACTTTTTCCACTGTATCTTTTTCTTCGTTATAAACGCTCATAGAAGCGTCCAGTTTACCAGTCATAACTCTGAACAGGTTCAGACGACCAATATAAGGGTCTGCGATGGTTTTGAATACAAAAGCAGAGAATCTTTCGTCGTCTGTGGAGCAGTAAACCACTTTTTCACCATTATGGAATGCATGGAAGTTGGGTTTTGCTTCGTTTGCGGGAGGTGTAAAGCGAACGATGGTATTCAGAAGCAGTTTTACACCATAGCCCAGTGTAGCGGAACCACACATTACAGGCGCGATGGTATGATTTTCGATACCATATTTCAGACCATCGTAGATTTCTTCTTCTGTCAGTTCAATGTCATTGAAGAATTTTTCCATGAGTTCGTCGCTGCTTTCTGCTGCAACTTCTACCAACATGGAACGCAGAACTTCTACTTCGTCCTTTTTATCTTCAGGCATTTCGCAGGGCTGCAGTTTGCCGTCTACTTTCTTTCTTGCATCTCTCTTAATCAGATTGATGAAGCCAACGAATTTGCCATCTGCATCATTGAAAGGAATCTGCAAAGGTGCAACGGATTTGCCGAATTTCACACGCATATCTGCCAATGTTTTTTCAAAGTCCGCATTTTCGTCATCCATCTGGTTTACAAAGAAAATACGAGGCAGATGCATTTCTTCGGTATATTCCCATGCTTTTTCAGTACCAACTTCTACGCCGGATTTTGCGGAAACCATGATCAGGGCTGTATCCGCTACGCTCATAGCCAGTTTGGATTCAGCCACGAAGTCAAAATAACCAGGTGTATCCAAGAAGTTGATCTTTGTATCCTGCCATTCTACAGGCAGTACGGATGTACTGATAGATACCTTACGGCGAATTTCTTCTGGATCGTAGTCACTAACGGTATTGCCTTCGTCCACTTTCCCGAATCTCTTTGTTGCTCCGGAATAGAACAGCGCTGCTTCGGCATAAGTGGTTTTCCCGGAACCGCTGTGACCCAATAGTACTACGTTTCTCACCTTATCTGCTGCGTAACTTTTCATACTGATACCTCCCTTGGTATTGAATAATCGGACAAGTCGCCCGTCAGTTTTCATGTATACAGTATTATATAGCATTTACACAATATACATATCAATATAAATACGGCACTTGTTACGATTTCCCTTTATTTTTTATAAAAAAACTTTCTCTTTGGAGGATAGCATAAAACAGCTATTGTAATTCGTGATAGACATTGTATAATTTTTCAGAAATATTTATACCTGCGGCTGACGAAAGGGCACACCGAAATAATCCGCAATGGATTTTGCCAGCGCTTTGGCAATCTGATCAATATTCTCTTTGATCCACTGCGCATCCTCTATATTATCGTGATACCCTACTTCCACCAGCACTGCCGGCGCATTGGTACGGCGCAATTCCCGCAGGGTTGCCGTTGCCACAGACTGTACTTTTTCTCCATCTGGATAAACCTGCTTCATATTTTCCGTAACAATATCCGCCATTTCTCCGCCATAAGGGCTATTGTAAAAATAATACGCATCCACCCCCTGCAATTTCCCTGCCAGACTTTCCGGCGCTGCATTGGAATGAATGGCAAAATGCAGGTCATAATTTCCTTCATTGGAAGCGGCAATGGCTTCCCCCAGACTCATTTCCGGTCGATTTCTCGTAAATTCAATGCCAGATGCCAGCAAATAAGGCTCCATGGCATCGGCAATGAGATTGGTGATCTCCTCCTCTGTTCCACCGTTTACATACAAATTATACTCCTGCAAAGAAGGACTCAGATAAACACGCGGCATTCTCATTCCGCCTTTCTTTCTGTTCTCTTTTCTTATGTATTCAGTTTTTCGTTGATTTGTGCCTGTATACATCAAAAAAGCCCTTTGCCATGTTTTCACACAGCAAAAGGCTTTTTCTCGTTTTTATTAAACAACGGGCATGATTGCTTCGTCGTGATAATTCTTTTCTACTCTGTTTTCGTTCAATACTACCTGTGCAATGTTCATTGCATGGTCGGAAACACGTTCCAGATTGCCCAGCATTTCCAGGAAATGGATACCAGAGTTTACATTACATTCCGCATTGGACAGACGGTCGATATGGCTTGCACGAAGTTTCTTTTCCAGTGCGTCCACCTGTTCTTCCAGTACAGCGGTTTTCATAGCGTAGGTAATGTCGTTGTTTTCCAATGCTTTCAGCGCATTTTCGTAACTTGCCAATGTTACCTTTGTCATTTCACTCAATTCATCCAAAGCCATGTTGGAGAATGTGATTTCTTCTCTTTCCATTTCTTCTGCCAGTTCTGCAATGTTTTCCGCATGGTCACCCACACGTTCCATATCACTGATGGTATTGAGCAAGGATGTTACTGTCTGATTGTCTTTTTCACTGATCTGCAAAGTACACAGTTTGATCAGATATTCAGAAATGCTGTCACAAACCTTATCCACAACATTTTCGCGCTGTTTTACTTCTTCGATCTTATCATGGTCTTTCTTAATCAGTGCATCAAAAGAGCTCTGCAGGTTTTCCAGTGCAATACGACCCAGACGCAGTGTTTCCAGTTTTGCGCCTTCTACTGCCAGGCTGGGTGTTTCCAGAATACGTTTGTCCAGATGAACCAGCTGACTTTCGTCTTTGCGTTCGATTTCCTGTACATGGTTGATTCTCTTTGCAATTTTGATGATGATATTAGACAAGGGAATTACCATCAGAGTTGTACCAATGTTGAAGATTGTGTGGATGGCACTGATCTGTGTCTGAGTAATGATCTCGCTGCCCATAGCAGGATTGAGAACAGTAAAGTACACGATCGCTACGATACTGAATACGATGGTACCGGTAATATTAAACATCAGGTGCATGTAACCAACACATTTTGCTGTTTTTGTAGCGCCAATACCACTGATCAGAGCGGTTACACAAGTACCGATATTCTGACCCATGATGATATATACTGCCGCATTGAAAGGCACCAGACCGGAAGCCGCCAAGGACAGCAGAATACCCTGAGATGCAGAGGAGCTCTGGATAATGGCTGTTACAAAAGTACCAGCAAAAATACCCAGCAGAGGGTTTTTGCCCAGTGTTACAAACATGGAACGGAAAGCTTCGGAATCACGCAGAGGTTCTACGGAAGATGACATGCTTTCGATACCAATAAACAACACACCAAAACCAATTACAATAGAAGCAATTTCTTTCCGGCGGGCATTTTTACCGCTCATCATCAAGATGACACCCAGCATAACCGCCAGAGGTGCAATGGTTGCGGGGCTGAACATCTTTGCCCATTCGGAACTGGATACCAGCCAGCCTGTTACAGTTGTACCAATGTTGGCACCCATGATAACACTCATGGCCTGTGTCAGGTTCATCAAACCAGCATTTACAAAACCAACGACCATAACGGTTGTTGCGGAGGAACTCTGTACAATGGCTGTTACCAATGCACCCAGAGCAATCCCCATCAATTTGTTCTGTGTCAGTGCTTCCAAAATGCTCTTCATTTTGGAGCCGGCGGCGTTCTGAAGACCCTGCGCCATGATGTTCATGCCGTAGATAAACAAAGCCAGACCGCCAATAAACGGAATAATCATTTGTGCGTAATTCATCGCTGCCTCCCTATAAATTTTTCTTATAGAACATAACCCTTGTTTATATACCATCAAACATGATACCACAAACAATGGTTCCATGCAATTACAAAATGCGACAAATAGCAGTTTTTGAAAATATATACAAAATCTTTATTCAGCTTCGTTCTTTCTTTGATGAATTGGCAGTTTTGCTCCTAAAATGGTACCGCCGCCAGCCACATATTCCCCGTCATAAAGCACCAAAGCCTGTCCCGGTGTAATGGCTCTCTGAGGCTCATCAAAGGTACATTCCAGCAAGTCCTCTCCTACCATACGTACGGTACAGTCTGCCATCTTGTGGCTGTAACGGATTTTTCCGCGGAAACGCATGCCGTCTGTAAATTCCGGCACAGACATGCAGTTAATCTGGTTTGCATATACAGTTCTGGAGAAAAGGGTTTCGTTATCACAAAGGATAACTTCGTTCTTATCCACATCCAAACCATATACATACATAGGTTTACCAAAAGCAATCCCTAAGCCTTTTCGCTGTCCAACGGTATAGTAAATCAAGCCTTTATGCTGTCCAAGTACGTTGCCTTCCATGTCTACAAAATTTCCCGGGCAATGATTTTTGCCTCTTTCCCGTTCCAAAAAGGCACCATAATCTCCGTCAGGAATGAAGCAAATATCCTGACTGTCGCTTTTCTTCGCAATGAAATCATCAATATTGGCAGCGATTTTACGGATTTCATCCTTTTCATAGAAGCCCACAGGCATCAATGTTCTTTCCAGCTGTTCCTGCGTCAGGCGATACAAGGCATAGGTCTGGTCTTTTGCCGCTGTAACAGACGCTTTGATGGAGTATCTGCCTGTAACAGGATGTTTTTCAATGCGGGCATAATGTCCTGTTGCAATATAATCTGCCCCAATTTTGTTGGCATAATCCAACAGAGCTGCCCATTTTACATGACGGTTGCAGGCAATACAAGGATTGGGGGTCATGCCTCTTTCATAGCTATTAATGAAGTAATCCACGACATTTTCACGAAATTCTTTCCGAAAGTCCAAAACATGGAATTCGATTCCCAACTTTTCCGCTACACGGGAAGCATCTTTCACAGCAGAAAGATTGCCGCAGCCTTCTGTTTCTCCCGGCTCCTGCCACATACCCATGGTGACGCCGATCACTTCATACCCTTCTTCTTTTAATAAATAAGCAGCCGTAGAACTGTCTACGCCGCCAGACATTCCGATAATTACTTTTCCTTTTGACAATGGTTTCACCGACCTTATATTATTTTCGTTTTTCGTTTCTCATGGTACCATATTCCCCATTGGGAAACAAGGCTTTCCTTCTCTTTCCAAATACAGAAAAAGTCCGATGCTCCCGAAAGAGAATCGGACTTTTTGATTTCATTTATTCTTCTGTATGATGATGGAGTTCATCAATGTCATTGACAGGTTTTTTCAGACCTTCGATGACAATGTGATTTTTTTCTGCATAATCCCAAAGTGCTGCGTGGAGCGCTTCTTCTGCCAAGCAGGAACAGTGTACCTTTACAGGAGGCAGCCCATCCAGCGCTTCCATAACCGCTTTGTTTGTTACTTCCAGCGCCTGCTGAATGGTTTTGCCTTTCACCAGTTCTGTTGCCATAGAGCTGGTAGCTACGGCTGCGCCACAGCCAAATGTTTTGAATTTTGCATCCTGAATGATGCCGTCTTCAATCTGCAAATATACCTTCATAATATCGCCGCATTTTGCGTTACCAACGGTACCAACACCGCTGGCATCTTCAATTTCGCCTACGTTTCTGGGATTCATAAAGTGATCCATTACTTTTGCGCTGTATTCCATAAATCATTCCTCCTGAGTATTCAAACAATCAATTTGTAACCTTCTCTTTGTATTTATAATTATTTTGCCTGTTTGCTGACTTCTTCATAAAGGGGAGACATTTCCCGCAGTCTTGCCACAATCTGAGGCAGTTTTTCCAAAATAAAATCAATTTCTTCCTCTGTATTGTCTGTATCCAGTGTCAGTCTTAAAGAACCATGGGCTTTTTCATGAGGCAGCCCGATGGCCAGAAGCACATGAGAAGGATCCAGAGAACCGGATGTGCAAGCGGAACCACTGGATGCCGCTACGCCCAAAGCGTCTAACAACAGCAGCATGGATTCGCCTTCAATAAATTCAAAGGAAATATTGCAGTTGCCCGGCAGACGGTCTGTAGGATGACCATTCAGTTTGCTGTAAGGAATGGCTTCCAAAATGCCGTGGATCAGTCTGTCACGCATTTTTTCCAGCGTTGCTCTTGTTTCTGGCAGTTCTGCGGCAGCCAGTTCCACTGCCTTGCCCAGACCTACAATACCGGGGATGTTTTCTGTGCCTGCACGCATTTTCTTTTCCTGTGCACCGCCGAAAATCAAAGGTGTGATGCGTACGCCTTTACGGATATAAATAGCGCCGATGCCTTTTGGTGCACCCAGTTTGTGACCACTGATAGACAGCAGGTCAATGTGCATTTCTTCCACATCAATGGGAACATGACCCATTGCCTGTACAGCGTCTGTGTGGAGGTAGATGCCTTTTTCATGTGCCAGTTTCCCGATTTCCGCGATTGGTTCGATGGTACCGATTTCATTGTTGGCAAACATCACGGAAATGAGAATGGTTTCTGGACAGATAGCCGCTTCCAGATCTTCCAATCTGACTTTGCCGTCTGCGTCTACATCCAGATATGTCACACGGAAACCATGTTTTTCCAGATATTCACAAGTATGCAAAATCGCATGATGTTCAATTTTTGTGGTAATAATATGATTGCCCTTATCTTTCAGTGCTTCTGCCACACCCCGCAGTGCCATATTGTCACTTTCGGAGCCACCTGCTGTAAAATAGATTTCAGAAGGCTGTGCATTGATGGCTGCTGCCACCTGTTCTCTTGCTTTTTCCATTGCCTTTTTACTCTCTTTGGCAATGCCGTAAATGCCGGATGCATTTCCGTAATACTCTGTAAAATAAGGAAGCATTGCTTCCAGAACTTCTTTTCTGACAGGAGTTGTTGCTGCATGATCCATATAAATTTTTGTTGCCATAGTCTTGTCCTCCTCTAAAACAAATTATCATTTTATATATCATAGTATTCTTATATGCTTTGTGTGAATTAAATGTACCATACTTTTCATAGTTTGTCAATAGGAATTAAAAAAATAGTGCAAAATCCGATACGCCATTAATTTTTTGCAATTTGCAAACATTAGTAAAAATATTTTTCTATCTGTGACAATGCCTTTTCTCGGTTCTGTATTAACCATATAATAAAATATGTATTTGCAACAGTTATAGTGAATTATGCGAAAGAAAAAATGAAAAATGAGGTGAGCAGATTGCAGGAATTTAAAGATCGACTGAAAATGCTGCGAAAAGAAAAAAAACTGACACAGGTAAAATTGGGAGAAATGTTAAACTATGGTTATACCGCCATTGCTAACTACGAATCCGGACGCAATCAGCCCTCTATCCCTGATTTGAAAAAAATCGCATCTATTTTTGATGTTTCTTTAGACTATCTTCTGGGGGTCAATGACATCCGCCATCCTTATATGGTAGATGATGATTCCATAGAATTTAACCGATTCCAGACCTATTATGCACAACTGAGTAAAAACAGCAGAGAAGAACTGCTTATGTATATGCAGTGGTTATTGGATCGCGATGCTATGCGAAAAGAAGAAAACGCAACGGAAAAATCTTCTTTGCTGCGTGTTGCACAGACTGAAAAAGAATATCGTAAAGATTAATCATGTAAAAAACCCTTTTGCTGCGGAAAGATTGCTTTCCACAGCAAAAGGGTTTTTTTATTTTTTCCCAATCATTCTTCTATCTTCATAAAACGCACGCAAATGATCCAGAACTTTGATACCAACAATAATGCAAATGAGCATCTGCACCCAACACATCCACTCCAACTCATAGCGATGCAGGAAAAGTATCATAAACAGCAGCCCTTCCCCCAGAGCCAGCCACAAATGCTTGTTTTTCATCTTCTTCCATCCTCCTTGCCATATTTCTTTATAGCATAGCAGAAAATCATTCGGTTTTTGTTATGGTTTTGTTATGATTTTCTTACAAAATTCCAACGGTTTTTCGATGGAGATACCGCAGGAAAAACAGGCAAATCACCAGAGAAACAAAGGTTGCCAAAGGGGAAGCCAACCCCATGACATACAGCGATTCTCCTGCATAACGGCTCAAAAAAGCCGTAGCCGGAATACGCACACCAAAGGTTGCCAGCATGCTGTGGGCAAAAGCAATCACCGATTTCCCATAACCGCTGAAATAGGAATTCATACAGAAAATAAAGGCAACCAA
This sequence comes from Anaerotignum lactatifermentans DSM 14214, assembly GCF_900142265.1. Taxonomy (GTDB): domain Bacteria; phylum Bacillota; class Clostridia; order Lachnospirales; family Anaerotignaceae; genus Anaerotignum; species Anaerotignum lactatifermentans. Next base: position 64,840 of record NZ_FRAH01000005.1, read on the forward strand.
AATGCAGTCAATGGAATAGGACCGCAGGTAATCTGCCGCTGCGCTGACCACCTCTGTCTCTTTGGAAAATATCCCCGTGATGCTTTCCGGGTTCCACTGACAGTATATGCAAAACAGCACACCAAAGACCAATGCATATCCAATGCCAAACCACAGTGTTTTTCGTGCCCGGTCCGCCTTTCCTGCTCCCAGATTCTGGGCTGTCATAGCAGCAACAGCCGAAGCAAAAGACGTAGGCGGCAGCATTGCGAAAATGATAATTTTTTCCACAACACCTACTGCTGCCGAAGGAACCAGCCCTAATGTATTCACAATGGCTGTGATAACCAAAAAAGAAATATTGACCAATGCATCCTGCAATGCCAGAGGCAGCCCCACTTTCCAGATACGCAGCGCCGACTCTGGGTCTGGAATAAAGTCCTTTTTATATACAGGAAAGGAAAAACCTTTCTTTCTAATATATATCAGTGCAGCAAGAAAACTGATTGCCTGTGCAGCAACCGTCGCAATGGCAGCACCTTCGGCACCCATGCCAAAACCGCCTACCAGCAAAAAGTCCACACCAATATTGACAATGCAGGCAATCAATATAAAATACACAGGTGTTTTGGAGTCACCCAGTCCACGGAAAATACCGCTAACTGCATTATATCCAATGATAAAAGGAATCCCTGCGGAACAGGTAAAAATATATGCTTTAGCTGCCTCTGCCGCTTCCTGAGGCGTTTCCATAGCTGTTACAATGGATTCTGTCAAGAACAGCATCAGTGGCGTTAAAATCACTGCCAGAAGCAAAAAAGATGACGCAATGGTACCCACTGCTTTTGCTGCGCCTCTTGGATTTCCTTCACCAATGCATCTGCCCAGCAAAACCGTACCGCCGGTAGAAATACCCAGTATGATGCCTGTAATGGTCTGCATGACCTGACTGCCAATGGCAACAGCCGATACGCCAGCAGCCGTATCAAAACGCCCCACCACATACAAATCCGCTGCACCATATAACGCCTGCAGAAAACTGGCAAGCAAAAAGGGCACTGCAAACCGCAGCAATGTAGTACTGATCTTTCCTTCTGTCAAAGAAAATTCCTGTGTCATACGCTTCTCCTTTCATAAAAAAAGCCGGATAAGAAGCAGGACTTTCACCTGCCATCTTATCCGGCTGTAATCTCTTTTGTATTACGCACCCTCCGATGAACAAACTCATTGTAGCAATGTATGTTTTACTTGTCAAGAGGGTTTTCCTCAAGGTTTTTCCCGCCGCAGTTCTCTTGCTGCCGCCATGGTGGTTTCTGTGATTTCCTCACCGCCCATAAGCCGCGCAATTTCTCGACAGGAAGCGTTCTCATCTAATGTTTCTACGGTTGTGGTGGTTCGCCCTTCCGCCACATGTTTTTCTATGCGAAAATGATTATCTGCCATAGCCGCAATCTGAGGCAAATGGGTAATACACAGGATCTGCCGCTTTTTCCCCAGCAGACTCATTTTTTCCCCAACTTTTCTGGCAGTCTTACCGCTGACACCTGTGTCGATTTCGTCAAAAATAAAGGTTCCAATTTCGTCTGCATCCACCAGCACTGTTTTCAATGCCAGCATCACGCGGGACATTTCCCCGCCGGATGCGATTTTTGCCAGAGGCTTCAAGTCCTCCCCCGCGTTGGCAGAAATCAGAAATTCCACTTTATCCAGACCGTCTGCGGCAAAATTTTCCCGTTTTTCTACGGAAATATAGAATCTTGCCTGTGCCATTTCCATATCATGCAGTGCCTGTTCCACCTGTGTCTGCACCTGCAAAGCTGTATTTTTCCGAATAGCTGTGATTTCTCCAGCCAAGGCTGTCATATGTTCATGAACTGCCTGCAACGCCTGTTCCAGTTCCGCCGCGCGTTCCTCACTGTTTAGGAGAAAATCCAGTTCTTCCACTGCTTTCTGATAAAAATCCAGAACTGCTTCCACACTGCCGCCATATTTTCTTTTCAGACGGTAAATGGTCTGCAAACGTTCTTCGATATTTTCCAGTGCGTCCGGGTCTGCTTCCAGCAAATGGGTGTACTTCTTCCATTCCCTTGCGCCGTCTTCCAGCTGCGCATACACATTGTCCATACGCTCGCAAAGTTCTGACAGACTGTTATCCAGTGCTGCCGCTTCCTGCAAACACCGCAACGCCTCTCCCAGATTATCACAGGCAGAAGCCATACCTTCTCTGCCATCATAAAGCAATTCTACGCCTTCCACAGACAAACGCATAAGCTTTTCTACACTGCCCAGACGTTTTTTCTGCTCCAGCAGTTCTTCTTCCTCGCCGGCACGCAGAGAGGCACCTTCAATTTCTTCTTTCTGAAATTGGAGGATATCCAATCGCTGGGCACGGCTGCTTTCTTCCCCACAGAGCATTTCCAGCTGTTTTTTCAGTTCTTTTTCTCTGCTGAATTCCTTGCGGTATTCCGCCAGTTTTTCTTCCAATGCCTCGCCGCAAAAACGGTCCAGCAAATGAATATGCCGACTGGGATTCAGCAATGACTGATGTTCATGCTGTCCATAAATATCCAGCAATTCTCCTGCCAATTCCTTCAGCATACCGGCTGTGACCGTGCTGCCATTGACACGGGCAACGGTTTTTCCTGATGCCTGCATGGTGCGGGCAATGAGCAATGTACCATCTTCCTCTACTGGAATACCGTTTTCCTCCAAAAAAGCAGAAACCTTCGGGTTCTCTGCGGAAAACAAGGCTTCCACCACTGCCGACTGTTCTTCCTTTCGCAGAAAATCACGGTTTACCCGACCGCCCAGTGCAAAATGCAGGGAATCTATAATCATGGATTTCCCGGCGCCTGTTTCCCCTGTGAGGATATTCAAGCCCTTTTCAAAATGCAGTTCACTTTCTGCAATCAGTGCTACGTTTTTGATATGCAAATGTTCCAGCATTTTTACATTCCCCGTTTCTTAGGCACTATGAATGATACGATACAGCTTTTCAATAATCACCGCTGCCTGATTGTGTGTTCTGACTACGCAGAATACGGTATCATCCCCGGCAATGGTTCCCAGGATTTCCGGGTTCTGCATGTTATCCAGCGCAACTGCCACTGCCATGCCCATACCTTCCAATGTCTTGATGACAATCATATTCTGTGCATAGTCCATTTTTACAACTGCTTCTTTGAATACACGTGTCAAACGTTCTGTAATTTCCGTATCATTGCCGGTAATGACAGAATATTTCTGTTTTCCCCGCTCAGTGGCGATTTTTGTCAGCTTCATTTCCCGGATGTCCCTGGAAACAGTTGCCTGTGTAACCATAAAGCCTTCTTCACACAGTTTCTGCGCCAATTCGTCCTGGGTTTCAATATCGTATTTTTCGATCAGTTCCAATATTTTCGCATGTCTGGCAATTTTCAAACTCGTCACAACCTTTCTATTCTCTATCTGCTGAGTTTCTGACGCAATACATCATAAAAACTCTGCGGATTTGTTTTGATAATGGAAGCATATTCCTTTGCTCTTTTCACCTGCACAACTTTTTTACCTGTCAGTGTCCAAGCATCCTGCCCATCAGCACTGACGGTAAAATCCGCCTCTTCTCTGGGATTGATTTCCACTGTCACCACATCGTCAGCCGAAACCACAATGGAACGGCTAGTAAGGGTATGCGCGGAGATTGGCGTAATGGCAATAATCTGCGCATCTGCTTTCAGAACGGGACCACCAGCAGACAGATTATACGCCGTGGAGCCTGTAGGTGTGCAAATGATAACACCATCCGCCCGAAGGGTATCCACATATTCCTCATTGACGTAAATATTAAACTCCAGAATTTTGTAGAGCAAACCTCTGGTAATACAAATATCATTCAGGGCAAGAATCCCCTCGATTCGTTCCATATCTGTGGCAATGGTCGCCTGCAGCATCATGCGTTTTTCCATTTTATAATCGCCTGCCAGCACTTTATCAATGGCATACTCTGCATGATTTTTTTCTTCCGCTGTCAAAAATCCCAGCGTCCCTAAATTGATGCCCAAAATCGGCGTACCATAGGGCGCTGACTTTCTGCCGACACCGAGAAGGGTACCGTCGCCGCCCAAAGAAATCAGAAAATCCGAATCCCGATACAGTTCTTCTTCTAAGCAGCCATATTCCTCCAATCCGGCAAGCTTTGCTGCCTTCATAGATAGACATGGCTGACACTCTTTCAATTTCAAATATTGCAGCAGCCGATTGGTTACCGCAAAATCCTTATCTTTCTCCAAATTTGGAAGTATTCCTACTTTTTTCATACCTTCGCCCCCATGCAGCGTCATAAAACTTCATGTGATTTTGCTGCGATTTCTTCTACCCATGTATGAACTTCTTCTTTTGTCGCACCTGGCTGCTTTTTATCCAAGTAAATCAAGTATTCAATGTTGCCTTTAGGTCCTTTGATGGGAGAGAAATCCAGTCCCATCACACCCAGACCATTTGCCATAGCATAATCCGCAATCATGAGGATGACTTCTTTATGTACAGCAATGTCTTTGACAACACCATTCTTCCCTACTTTTTCTCTCCCCGCTTCAAACTGAGGTTTAATGAGGCAGACCAACTGTCCATCCTCTTTCATAACACCCAATACGGCAGGCAGAACTTTTGTCAGGGAAATAAAAGATACGTCAATGGACGCAAAATCCGCCGCATCAGGCACCTGTTCCTGCGTTACATAGCGCACATTGGTTTTTTCCAGACAAACGACTCTGGGGTCATTGCGCAGTTTCCAGGCAAACTGACCATAGCCAACGTCGATGGAATATACCTTTGCAGCGCCGTTTTGCAGCATACAGTCTGTGAAACCGCCGGTGGAAGCGCCAATATCCAGACAGATTTTATCTGTCAGTGTAATTGGAAAAACTTCCATGGCTTTTTCCAATTTATAGCCGCCGCGGCTGACATATTTCATGGCTGCATCCCGCACTTCGATTTCCGCAGTTACAGGAATCTTTGTGCCGGCTTTATCTTCTTTCATGCCGTCCACATAGACATTGCCTGCCATAATATATGCTTTCGCCTGATCTCTGCCCGGTGCCAGCCCACGCTGTACCAGCAGTACATCTAGCCGTTCCTTTTCCACTTTTTCTGCCATAACTTACTCTCCCAACGTTTTTTTGATGGATTGATAAATTCCTTCTGCATCCAGACCATATTTTGCAAACAGCTGCGCCTGTGTCCCCTGTTCGATGTATACATCAGGGAACGCCAAGTTTTTCACATTGGCTGCAATATCATGATCACTGTAAAATTCCAGCACTGCGGAACCAAAGCCACCATCACGGACATTATCTTCCACTGTGAAAATATGGCTGCAATCTTCTGCCACCGCCCGCAAAATTTCTCCATCCAGAGGACGGATGAAACGGATATTTACAAGAGAAGGATTCTTTCCTTCTGCCCTCAAACGTTCCACTGCGCCATAAGCTGCATCCAGCATATGACCTTCTGCCAAAATGGCAATGTCTTCGCCTTTTGCGATCCATTCCGCCTTGCCATATTCAATGGGCAGACGCTGCATTTCAAAGTTTTCTGATGCTGTCCCTCTGGGATAACGCACTGCCACAGGACCTTTGCAGACATTAACCGCATAGTCCAGCATTGCTTCCAGTTCCCATCCATTCTTGGGTGAAAGCACTGTCATATTAGGGATATGACGCAGGAAAGAAAGGTCAAATACCCCCTGATGGGTTTCCCCGTCGGCACCAACAATCCCTGCACGGTCAATGGCAAATACCACATGGAGATTTTCCATGCAAACATCATGGATGATCTGGTCATAAGCACGCTGCAGAAAAGAGGAATATACGGCAAAAACAGGAATCATCCCCTGACTTGCCAGCCCTGCCGCAAAGGTTGTCCCATGCTGCTCCGCAATGGCAACGTCAAAGAAACGCTTCGGAAATTCTTTGCGGAATTTCTGGAATCCTGTACCGCTGCACATGGCAGCTGTGATACCCACAACTTTGGGATTATGCTTTCCAATTTCCACAATTTTCTTACCAAACACAGCAGACCAACTTGGTTTATTGCTCTTGGAAAGGGGGTCCCCTGTCCGCAGATCAAAGGGGCTGACACCATGGTAATCCCATGGACGTTCTTCCGCATAAGGATATCCCCGCCCCTTTTCTGTTTTCACATGAATCAAAATAGGTCCATACATCTGCTGTACATTTTTGAACAGTTCAATCAATTCCGGCAAATCATGCCCATCTACAGGACCAATGTATTTAAAGCCCATGCCTTCAAACACAGCCCCTTCCAAGAGCAGCAACTTTGCGCTGTCTCTTACCTTTTCCAGTACGGAATAGGCAGGTTTGCCAATAACAGGCACCATATCACGGAATTGTTTGAAATTATCTTTAAACGCCTGATACCGGTTGCTGGTACGCAAGGAGTTCAAATGCTTGCTGATAGCACCAACATTGGTATCGATGGACATCTGGTTATCATTCAAAACAACAATCAGGTCCGTATTTTCTCTGCCTGCATTATTCAGCGCTTCATAAGCCAAACCGCCTGTCATGGAACCATCACCGATGACAGCAATCACATGGTTTTTTCTGCCCTGCAAATCTCTTGCCTTAGCAATCCCCAAAGCCGCTGAAATAGATGTAGAACTATGACCTGCCGCAAAAGCGTCACAAGGGCTTTCATGGGGTTTCGGAAACCCGCTGAGCCCATCCAGCTGACGCAAAGCGGAAAATCCTTCCTTACGCCCTGTCAGCATTTTATGGATATATGCCTGATGACCTACATCCCATACGATTTTATCTTGAGGCAGTCTGAAACAGTATTCCAGCGCCACCGTCAGCTCTACCACACCCAGATTGGATGCCAGGTGACCGCCGGTTTTCGAAACTGCCCTCAGAAGGAAGCGGCGCAGTTCTTTACAAAGCTGCTCCATTTCCTGTAAATTCAACTTTTTCAAGTCTTCCGGAGATTGGATACGGTCCAATATTCCGCCCACACAAATCACCTGCTCTCCTTATCTTAAAACAACAATCCTACAACAATCCCCAAAATCGCTCCCACAAATACCTCCAATGGCGTATGCCCCAGCAGTTCCTTTACTTTCTGCAGTTCCGGCAGTTTATGATGCTCAATCATATAGTTGATGATCTCCGCCTGTTTGCCGGCCGCACGCCGGATGCCTGCCGCATCGTACATGACTACAAAGGAAAAAATCAGCGAAATGGCAAACAATGCCGAATCAAAGCCGTTATACTTCCCCACACTAGTAGTCAGTGCCATAACCAGAGATGAATGGGAACTGGGCATACCGCCTGTCCCAGTCAATCTGCTGGCATCAAATCTTCGTTCCGTCACAATGGGACGGATGGTCTTGAATCCCTGTGCCAATGCCCAGGAAAGGATTGCCGCCCAAAAAGGTTTATTCCATAAAAACGATTCAAATCCCATAGAATCATCTTCTTTCTTTTGCTCAATATGTTCTTTGCAGCAAATAGTTTGTCAATGTCTGTAAGAAATCACAGGATTCGCCCAATTCTTTCCAGATTGCCACTGCTTCATCGGAAAGTTTTGCGGCGATTTTTCTGGATTCTTCAATGCCGTACAAAGTCACATAAGTTGTCTTTTCATTTTTCTCATCGCTGTGGATAGGTTTTCCCAGTTCTTCCATGGTACTGGTCACATCCAGAATATCGTCCAGAATCTGGAACGCCACCCCGATTTTTTCGCCTGCCAGACCGAATTTTTCCACCACTTCTTCAGAAGCGCCGCCAACTCTTGCGCCCGCTTCCAGTGCGCCGCGGATCATTGCCGCTGTTTTATGGATGTGGATAAAATCCAGTGTTTCTTTATCAATGGGTTTGCCTTCAAAATAAACGTCTACCACCTGACCGGTAAGCATCCCATGGATACCAGCGCCTTTGGCAATGGCAAGCATGGCGCCGGTGGTTTCCTTGCAGGGATTTTCATAGCAAGCCTGCGCCATGGTTTCCATAGCATGATGGAGCAGACCATCCCCTGCCAGAATTGCCATATCTTCGCCATATACTTTATGACTGGTCAGTCTGCCGCGACGATAATCGTCATTATCCATGGCAGGCAGGTCGTCATGAATCAAAGAATATGTATGAATCATTTCCAAAGCACAGGCAAAAGGCATTGCCATTTCTTTTTTGCCGCCTACGGCTTCACATGCTGCCAGCACCATCATGGGGCGCAGACGTTTGCCGCCAGCAAAAAGGCTGTAGCCCATTGCTTCAAAAATCACGGGAGGAAATGCCTCCTGTTTGGGTATATATGTCTGCAAAGCAGCCTCGATTTCCTGAATGCGTGCCTGCATATCACTTTTGAAGTCCATTTTCCATATCCTCCTCTGCAAAAGGTGTTTCTTCCCATAAGCCTGCTTCTTTGCGCAGCGTCACAATGCTTCCCTCTGCTGCTGCCAGTTTTTCCTTGCAGACTGCTGAAAGACTCAAGCCTTCCTGATAAAGCTTTACTGCTTCTTCCAAAGGAACTTCTTCCCTTTCCAGCCGGTCAACGATCTCTTCCAACCGTGTCATAGCTTCTTCAAAGGTGACTTTCTTCTTCGCCATGGGTAAACACCTCCTTTTCCTGAATATTCGTTTCTATTTTGCCATCCTGCAGATGCAGAGTGACTCTATCCCCCACTTCCGCCTGTTTGACGGAAGTCAGTAATTTTCCTGATGATGCGACAGCCATCACATATCCCCGTGACATGACTGCCAGCGGTGACGCAGCTTCCAGACGATTGGTCAGGTACTGCCACCGTTCTGCCCGCTGCATCAGACGATTTGTCATTTCTTTATCCAGCCGCTGCTGGGTTTCTTCCACGTCCATCATAGTGCGGTAAATCCGCTCCAAAGGTCTTTCCATGACAGGACGGGATTTCAGCAAATCCAGCCGTCTGCGGCAGGATGTCAAGAGTGCACTCACATCTCTTTCCAGACGCAGTTCCAGACGATGAAAGGCTTCCCGCCGTTCAGTCAAAGGCGTTGTCGCCAGTTCTGCCGCCGCGGAAGGTGTAGGCGCCCGCATATCCGCCACAAAATCCGTGATGGTAAAGTCCGTTTCATGACCTACAGCAGAAATCACAGGAATCTCTGACGCAAAAACGGCTCTTGCCACATTTTCGTCATTGAAGCACCACAAATCCTCCATGGAACCGCCGCCACGTCCCAAAATGATGACATCTGCCTTTCCCCATTCATTGACCAGTTTCAGAGAATGGACAATATCTACCGCTGCCTGTTCTCCCTGTACCAATGTGGGAAAAATCGCCACTTTCACATTTGGGTCTCGACGCTTGACAATTTGCAGGATATCCCGCACCGCCGCTCCCGTGGGAGAAGTAATGACTGCGATACAGGAGGGATTTTTCGGAATTTCTCTTTTGAAATCCCCATCAAATAATCCTTCTGCCGCCAGTTTTTCTTTCAACTGCTCAAAAGCAACCTGTAAGGTTCCAATGCCTAAAGGCTCCAAAAATTCCGCATAAAGCTGGTACTGTCCCGTTTTTTCATAAAGAGAAACGTGACCGTATACCACCACTTGCATGCCATTTTCTGGTTCAAAGGGCAGTCCTGCCGCATCCTGCCGGAACATGGCGCAGGACAGGGCACCGGATGCATCTTTCAACGTAAAATACAAATGCCCAGAGCTATGGGCTTTGAAATTGGAGATTTCCCCTTTCACCAAAAGGCTGCTCAATATAAAATCGTTTTCCAGTAAATTGCGAATATAACGGTTGATCTGTCCAACCGTAAAAATTTTCGGTTCAATCATACCGGTTCATTTCCCTTCAGGCAGAAGCGATTTTCCCCAGCACGCCATTGATAAAGGCAGGCGCTTCGTCAGAGCTGTATTTTTTCGCCAGTTCCACCGCTTCATTGATAACAACGCCCACAGGCGCGTCTTTGCTGTATTTCAGTTCATATACTGCCAGTCGCAGAATCGCCAGATCTACACGGTTCATTCTCTGGGTATTCCAGCCTTTTGCAAAGCTATCAATGACAGCGTCAATGGCTTCCAGATTCGCTCTGGTGCCTTCCACTGCTGCCATAGTGTAAGCCTTATCTTCTTCTGTTACCACTTCGTCCTGTTCCGCAAAAAACAGATCTGTCATCTGTTCCTGTTCTTCCGCTGCGTTGAATTCCATCTGGAACAACAGTACAAAGGCATTTTTTCTCGCATTTCTTCGGCTCATAATCTTCCTCCGCTTTTCTCATTACAATTAGGGACAAATACCACTCCCATACAGGAGTGGTATAATTCCGTTTTTTTATTCTTCTTCGTCCGCTTTTGCGGTTTTTTCCTTCACAATGCCTGCCACTGCCACATTGACAACAGGCACAGAAAGTCCTGTCATGGTTTCCACGGCATTTTTGACTCTCTTCTGCACTTCTTCAGCAACAACCTGAACTTTGGTACCAAAGTTCACGATGATTTCCATATCCAGTACCACTTCGTCGCCATCACTGTCTACTTTGGCACATTTTGTCTGGCTTTTCTTGCCAAAAAACTCTACAAACCCTTTGCCACTTCCAGCGCCTTCTGTCACGCCGTCAACTTCCAGTGCCGCTGTTACAGCAATCACGCCAATAACTTCATCTGCGATCTGAATCTGCCCGTTTGTGATTTTGTCTTCAGACATATTTCCGACCTCCTGTCTTGTCTTACAAAACAGCATCTCCACTGCGCGCAGTGGTATCAAATTCTGCAATGCTATTTCTCTGTCTTTCATATCAGTATACCAGAAAATATACCTCAATGCAAATAAATATACAACAAAACATGTATAAATTCACATTATACGTTTGCCGCCAGACATACTTTTTCCTTCTGCAAAATCTCCTGCGTCAATTCCAGCGCCCGCAGGATGGCGCCGTCCATATTGTAATAGCGGTATTCTGCCAGTCTGCCGCACAGATACAGGTTGTCCCACTGCTGTAATGCCTTCTGGTACATTTCATAAAGGCTTCTGTTCTGTTTGTTTTCAATGGGATAATAGGCTTCCTGCCCTGCATTTGCCGTAAATGCCATGGGATACTCCCGAAGGATCGTGGTAACTCCTGTCTTTTGCTGTCCTGTCAATTTTTTAAATTCCGTGATTCTGGTAAAGTCCTCGCTGTTTGGATAATTGACAACACTTGCAGACTGAAAATCATTCTGCTGCAATGTTTCAAATTCCAGACGCAAAGAACGATAAGGTAAAAATCCGAAGCAGTTTTGCAGCAAAGTATCTGGCATGCCTGTATAAATAAATATACCATCAAACACCTCTCCGTCAAAACGCATGGTGCCGTCTGGCTGCAGCGTCAGCAGGTCCATCACATCCACACCCGTTTGACAGACAATATTCTTGTGTTGCAGCAAATTTTCAAATATCTTGGTATATCCTTCTGCCGGCATCAGTTGATAACGGTCGCCAAAATAACGGTCATCCTTACCCAATACCACAGGCACGCGGCTAATAACAGAACGGTCTACCTCCAGCACCGGCATGCCCCACTGTTTTGCAGTATACCCTTTAAATACATTGTCAAACACAAATTGCCCCAGTTCTGCGATTTCCTGATCTGTATGTTCCATCAGTTCCAGAACCGTCACTCTTGTTTTTCCTAAAAAAGTCCTGTGCAGTTTTGTTTCCAGCTTCTTAGCCTGCTCCATGGGGAATAAGGCTTCCAAAGAAGTGAAATTAAAAGGAATGGGAACTTCTTTTTCTCTGATTTTGCCCTTTACCCGATGTTCATATGTATCCCATTTTCCAAATTGCCGGATGTAGCGAAAAACTCTCTCATCATTGGTATGGAAGATATGAGGACCATAAACATGGATACGGATACCCGCTTCATTTTCTTCTTCATACATATTTCCGCCAATATGGTTTCTTTTTTCCAGTACCAGCACCTGTTTTCCAGCTTCCGCCATCTCCCTTGCCGCAACAGCGCCTGCAAAGCCTGCACCTGCCACGATCACATCAGGTTTCCCCTTCCATTGTTTCATCATAGTCGCTCCCTCTTTCTATCCTTTTCCTTTCATCTCATTGATTTATGTTCTTTGACTGCGAAAATGGCAGACACACCAAACACCTAAACTTACCAGAAGCACCATATAAAAACTGATACCTCTGGAAATACACATAGACGCTGCCAGATCACTCCCCGGAAAAACAGACGCAAATACCGCTGTATAAACCAGTTCCGAAATGCCTGCCGACCCAGGGAACGGCAGCATGTCCACTGCAATATATACCGTTGCCTGCAGCACCATAATCCAAAACAGACCAACGCCTTCCAGTCCCATGGCACGATAAATGAGCCATGTCAGGAAAAACAGACTGCATCTCTGCACAAGGGTCATGATGGTTGCCATGACAATTTTTCTTGGATTTTCCTGAAAAAAACGCACCACTGCACCATATCTTGCCACTGCTTCCCGCAGATGTTCTTTCCGTTCTTCTTTGGGACGAAGCAGTCTGATCTTCACCAGCAATCCTTCCAGAAACAACGCCGTTTTTTCCGCACATACAGGCGTTACCATCACCCATACCAGTATGGCAACCAATATGGCATTCAGTACGATTCCCAGATAGAACAGCCAATAATATCCCTGAAAATAAGCACCTAACTGTTTATGCCAGAAAACTGCAATAAACAGCCCCAAAACCGCCAGTACAAATTTATACAGCACAGCCACTACCATCAGCACCGGTGTACTGTCTGCCAATGGCAGTCCTGCCTTTTTCATATAATAAAGCTGGGCAGGCTGTCCGCCTGTGGCAGAGGGCGTGATACCGGAAAAGAAAAATCCGATAAATGACCAGCTGATGCATTTCAGCAATGGCATCTTCTGCCCGATTGCCCGCAGCAGATAACAGATGATACTGCCTTCTGCTGCCACAAAAAACAACGCTGTCACAATACCAGCCAAAATCCATATATGTTCCGCTCGGGCCATTGCCCCTGCCACAGCCCGCATATCATTGTTTTCCACAAGGACGTATATGGTAATCCCAATGAGCAGGCACAAAAACAGAATACTGCCCACATATTTACGTACCATACACTTCTCCTTTCCCATAAAATAAATGACGGCTCATGACATAATCCGACAAATAACCTTCGTAAAGCACCTGTAACTGTTCCAATTCATAAAAATCCCTTGGCGTAACCATGGAAAAATGTTTCTCAAAAAGGGACAGCCCAACCTCATCCATAGCCTGTGCCAGAAAAGAAGAACAGGTGTAATGATTCTTCTGATAAAAAGGCTTTTGCAGCCAAATAAAAGGCAGTCCAATAATACAGTAATGGTACCGAAATCTATTTCTGTAACAGATATTCATTTTTTCCCGCAACAGTTCTTTCTGTTCCGCTGTGCAGGAAAGCTCACAGACACGATACCTCGCATCGGGAAATACCCGCAGTATTTTTGGTGTATTCTCCCGAATAAAACCTGCAAAAAAAGGAATGGCTGGATCACGTCTTCCAACGCTGTAAGCTTCCTGAAAATCTGCATCAAATGACAATGCCACATGACAGTATGAAATTTTTATGACATGGCGTATGATATTCGCAAAAAACCCCGGTGTATCTACCAGTGCAATATAAAGTTTTTCCATTTGTTCCGCCTTCTTTTTTACTGAAATTTCACCAGTTTCCGCGCCAGTCGGTATCCTGTCAGTGTCGCAAAATCCCCCAGTTTGCCCGGAAGATATGTCAGCCCACTGAGGCGTTTATAGCGCAGGGTCTTATACAGCCCTTTATCCATCTGACGCATGTACTCCCATAATTCTCTTCGTTTTTCCATAGCATCTGCATCACCAATGAGCAGCAGATGAATGGAAGAAATCGCCATCATGACAGAAATATTTCTGGTCATATATGTTGCCAGTTTTTTCTCTCGTACCTGATGGAGATCTGTACAAGCGGAAACCAGTTTTGTCACCAGAATCTGCTGGTCAATGCGCTTCATAAGCATTTTTTCATTGACAGACTGGTCTTCCCGTCCGATAAAGTAGTGATACAAATCCACATCCAAATAAAAAATATTTTCTACAAAAGGCAGTGGCTGATAAGCAAAAATATTATCCACATAGAATGTATGCTTCGGCAGTTCTACACCGCTTTTGCGCAGCACTTCTGTTTTGAAGATCAATGCATGCATAATCAAATACTGTGTCGGCAGAAAACGACCAATCTCATGCCAGTTGCACAGAGTTCCGGATTCAAACACATTGCGGTAATGAATCTGCTGCTGTCTGCCTTCGTACAAGTGGTCGTATATGTAATTGCAGACAAGCATATCCACGGGTGTCTGGTTGATCCGCCATTTTTCCATGCGATCCAGTACTTCCTTTAAAGCTTCCGTATCCAACCAGTCATCAGAATCCACCACTTTGTAAAATTCTCCGGTTGCATGAGCAAGACCTACGTTTACGCCCTGTCCATGCCCTTGATTTTCCTGATGAACCGCTTTGACAATGGTCGGATATTTTGCCGCATATTCATCGGCAATTTCTCCTGTGCGATCTTTGGAACCATCATTGACAATGATGATTTCCACCTTTTCTCCTCCTGTCAGCAGTGTATCAATACAACGCCGCATATAGTCCTGAGAGTTGTAACATGGCACGGCAAATGTAATCAGTTTCATGAGGCAACTTCCTTTCTTTTTTTCGTTCCATCTAAATATTTATACAAGAATATACCAAAACAATTTGAAAACTGTGCTAAGAAAATTCGAAAACTTTCTTAATTTTTTGCGAAAAAAGATTAAATTTCCCAGTATTTACCAGTTTTTCCGCTATCCCATGATCAATTTCATTGTGATACAAACAGATTTCCATGAAAAAATATTGTTCTCAAACATGCGAAAGGCATATGATTTTATGCAAATTCCTATTAAAAAGCCATGTTATGACCATAAAAAATGATAGTCCCTCTTTGAGAAACTGTCATAAAAAAGTAATTCTCATTAAGAAAACATAACAAATAAAATCTTATAAAAATAAGCAAGCTGAAATCCTCTTTATCATAAAGATTTCAGCTTGCTTTGTTTTCTTATGAAGATATCCCTAATGATGTACGTTTTTTTATTTGCTCTGTTTCCATGTGGAAATCCGAATCTGTTCTGCGGTGTATCCTGTTTTGCGTTTGACGATATCCTGAATCTGTGCCACTTCCGCGTCTGTCAGGGTATCTTTATCCACGACCACATCCACCGTATCGTCATCCATACGGACATAAGCCTGAGAGAATCCTTTTGCCTCAATCATAGCTTCTGCCGCTGTTTCCTTTTCGATACGTTCCTGCAATTCCAGCATACTGTCACTGCAAACATTCTTCTGGCTTTCACTGACATTGCTGTTGTTCAACATTTCTGTCAGGATTTCCTTCTGTTTTGCCCGAGACTGTTCTCTGTCCAATTTTGCTTCTGCAAAGTAACGGGAAGCATCGTCACTGGTATCAGCGCTGGCAAATACTGCCGCTCCATCCCCTGTGGTTGTGGATGCTTCCGCAGTCAGAGGGTCTAAAGCCCCTTCTTCTGTGGGCATATCATCCGGCAGAGCCGCATAATCATCCTCCATCAGCGCCGCCATATCCCCTTCTTCCGTCAGTTCCATGGCTGTTTTGGTGCCTTCTGCGGATCTGGTTTCCTGAAAATTCAGGTACCCTGCCGCCGCAATCATCACTGCCAATGCTGTCACTACTACTTGATTCCGTTTTACTGTAAACATACTTTTTCCCCCTTATTTCATTTTGAGTATGGCTATTTTATGTGCAGGCACTTGCAGCAATGCCTGTGCCGCACGACTTAACTCATCACATACCACCGGATCACCGGCACCCTGTGCCACAATGAGCACACCTTCCACCTGCGGCGCTGTTTCTGTCAGAATCAGCGGTGACTGTCCGCCGCTGCCGTCCTCCATGAGCACCACCGTGCTTTCTCGGCTCACGGTATTCTCACTGTTTCCATTGCTTTCCTCAATTTTCTCCTCTCTGGCAGGTGTGCTTTCCGCTGTGGTGGCATAGGTCAAAAGCACCTGCACCTGCCCTGCCCCTGCCACCTGACTGAGTACCCGCTCCAATTCTGCTTCCAGCTGCCGTTCTGCTCTCTCTCCCGTAGTTTGCTGCACATTTTCCACAGCCACTTGTTCCTTTGGTTCACCTTCCACAAAACGGCTGCACAACAGCAGCGCAATGCCAATGAGAAGCCCTGCTGCCATTTTCATCCGCACCTGCCGATTTTCCGGGCAGAACAAACGGCGCAAAAAATCGTTTTTCATCCTCTTTCCCCCTTTTGTATGTTATGGAACCAGCGTAATGGCTTCTGTTTCCATGCCATATTCTTTTGCCGCATCTTCTTTCAGGGATTCCGGCAAGTTTCTCCCGCTGATTTCCATTTCCTCTGGCAGTCCGCTTTCTTCATTCCATGCAATATGTACGTCATCCACATTTGGTTCCTGCCTTTGCAGTTCTGACAAAACCTGATTTTCCATTGTCTTTCGTGTCCAGTTTTCTCCCAGTTCCGCGTCATAAGATACCTCTTGTTCCGGCAATGCGAAAAATTGGGAAAAATCCATTTCTTCCAAATGAAACAGCCCCAGCATAGGCTTCAGCACCGCCAAAAGTACCAACAGTCCCAATATCCATCTGGTATACTGCCGAAAGTTCCCTTTTGGCATCAACAGTCCTACTGCCACCGAAAAAACGGTCAAGGCGCTTATAGTTTTTATATATGCGGTAAAAGCCTCCATCATGCCTCTCACTTCCTTTCTACAACACGCCCAGCAGCAGCACAGAAGAAAACAGGAACATCACTTCCACCAGAAAAACAACGCCCAGCAAAAGAGCTGTATAATCCCCTGCAATACCAATACACTCCACCAGACGGGCTTCACAGACAGATTCCACCGCTGCCGCTGTCAGTTTGAAAATCAATGTCATTGCCACCAGCTTTATCACCAGAGGAATACAAAGCAGCAGCAAAAAAATCACTGCCGCCGCCAATGTGCCACTGCGGATGGTACCTGCCACTGCTGCCGCCGTATCCACAGCGCCGCCCATGACATCCCCCACCACAGGCACCGCATTAACAGCAATCTTCGCTGTCCGCACTGCCAGTCCGTTTACTGCTCCACCGCCAATCTTCTGTAAAGACAAAAGCAGCATAAATCCCCCTGCCAGTCCTTTTAGCCCCCAAGATACGCCCTGCCGCAGCAATGCCGCAAATCTAGCCGTGAGGGGTTGTTCCGAAAGGCGGTCTACCAATTCCAGAGCCACCGCCGCCAACAACACAGGAACAACAACACTTTTTAATATCAATACAATGAGGGTGCACCCTCCCATCATGGTAGGTCCCATCAGTGCCGTTTGAGTTAAGTTCCCCGAAGATGCCGCCAATGCCAGAAAAACAGGCAGCATTGCTCCAAAAATATCTGCTGTCTGTTCCACTCGCTCCACCACCATAGCTGTGATATCGTAAAAGGTGGTGATGATGACCACAATCAGCACCATATAGCAGACGTAAAACCCCATTTCTCCCACTTCTCTGCCGCAAAAAGAACCACTCACCTGCCGCAGTACCGCAGCCAGTATGGATACGGCAATAAGCTGCATAATCAATCCTGTCTGTGTCCGTAATTCTCCAAAAGCAACCTCTCCCAACTTTTCCCAAAGATCTTCCATGGAAAAAGAGAAATCACCTGTCAGCACATCTTCCACCAGTTCAGAAAATGTCACATCCTCCACAGCATTTTCCGCTGCTGCGTCAATCTGTTCCATGTCCAAATCTTCCAGATAGGGTGCCAGTTCCGTGGAAGCCCCCCATGCAGGCACTGGCATAGCAAGGAGGAAAAGACTAAATAACACCATCATTCCGATTTTTTTCATGAATCTCCCCCTTTTCACACCAGCGTCAAAACCACATGGAGGACTTCCGTCAACACAGGAATGGAAACCGCCATAATCAGCACTTTCCCAGCCAATTCTATTTTCGCAGCCACAGCCCCTTCTCCTGCATCCGCACAAAGCTGGGATGCAAACTGAGAAAGATAAGCAATGCCAATGACTTTCAGCACAATGCCGAAATATCCTTCTGCGACACCTGCCTGCTCTGCCATGTCCTGCAGCAAATCCAGCAGTTCTCCTAAGGGACTGCAAATCTGCAAAAAAAGTAGGACTCCTGTTGCCAGAGCTGTCAAAAGGGCAAACTGAGGATTTTCTTTTTTCAGTACCAACGCCAAAAAAGTTCCTGTCAATCCAAAAGCTGCCAATCCTGCCATTTCCACCTTTATCCCCTCCTAAAAACGAAACATGGTTTCCATGGTTTCAAACAATGTACTGACATACTGTATCACCCAAAATAACACTACCACCAATCCTGCCAGCGTTGTGAGCATAGCCTGTTCTTCCCGTCCTGCCCGCAGCAAAACCTGATTGAGCACTGCCACCAGCACCCCCACTGCGGCAATGCGAAACACAATACTGATATCCATTTTCTTCCCCTCCATTCTTTACAGCAGCACAATAACCAGCATCAAACCACCTAAAAATCCCATACTATAGTAAAGCCGTCCGTTTTTCTCCAGCCTGCGCTCAATCTGTCTGCATTTCTGCCGCAATTCCGTCAAAAATAATTCTGTGCTGTTTTTCTGCTGTTCCTGATCCAGATATCCCAGCGTTTTACCAAAACGCAGGATACTCTGATAATCATCCACAGACAAATAAGTATGGGATATATGCCGCATCCAGACCGTTTCCCAAATCTGTTCCGCCGTTTCTCCTGTTCTTTCCGCCATAGCTTTTGCCGTTTCCTGCATTAACATCCCTACTTGTCCTTTGGTCTGGTAACTGATATTTTCCAACACTTCCGACAGGGGCACAGACAAAAAACGAATCTGACTTTCCATCATGACCATGGCTCTTTCCAGTTCCCGCAAATCCTGCAAACGGTACTTTTCCCGCAGACAAAAATAAGCCCCTGTCAGTGTAGTCACTGCCAGAATCATGCAAATCCCGATGCTTTGTACCATGATGCCCCTCCTTTTTTATAAATTGCCCGTCCTGTGCTATCCAAAATTGCTTCCACAGTACCGACACCTTGGGATGCCGATAAGATCACAAATCGTTCCACCACCTGATGAGCCAACAATCTCCCCAGAAAAGCTCGTTTTTCCAGTTCTTCCAAAGAGCTGCCATGAACAGTGCAAAGAAGTTTCACACCAGCGTGAATCAGATCGGAAGCTGCCAGAAAATCGCTTTCCCGTCCCAGCTCGTCCACAGCGATGATCTGGGGGGACATGCTACGCAGCAAAAGCAGCATACCTTCCGCCTTCGGGCAGCCGCTGATCACATCCGTGCATTCCCCCAAATCCATTTGGGCAATGCCGCCGCACATGCCGGCAATCTCTCCTCTTTCATCCACCACACCGACGGCATATCCCCCTTCTGCTCTGCTCAGATTTCGGATCAATTCCCGCAGCAATGTGGTTTTGCCGCATCCTGGCGGAGATAGAATCAAAGTATGACAGAAGCGCCCGTTGTCAAAGAGATAAGGAAAGATATGATCCGCACACCCTTTTACCTCCCGTGCGATACGGATATTCAAAGAACTGATGGGATGCAATGTTTTGATTTTGCCATCTTCCATAACCGCTTTTCCACAAAATCCAATGCGGTGCCCCCCTTCTATGGTCAGAAACCCCTGCCGGATTTCTTCTGCAAAAGCATATAAAGAATAGGCACTTAATAAAGAAACACAAGCCTTCATGTCACAATTTGAAAAAACATGTCTTTTCTTGTCGTTTTTTGCCATACAAGGAATCCATCCGCCTTTTTCTTTCAGCAGTATAGGCTGTCCCAAGCGCAGGCGAATTTCTTCCAGACGTTCCAAAGAACAACAACTCTCCTGTATGATTTTCCCCAATGCCGGCGGCAACGATTTCCACAGGCTTTCCAAATCTGCCATACATGTCCACCTCCTTTTTCCAATATATTCTCCAGAATTAAAATTATGATACGCCTTTCATTTTTTCACATTGTGTGATAAGATAAATTTGACTTCAGAAAAATTATGGGAGGAATGAGTATGTTTCACCTATTATTGGTCAACTTTAGCAAAGTTACCTCCGAAAAGGTGCAGAACATTTGCAGCCAGAGCGCGGATTTTGTGCTGTATGAAAGCAATTCCCTTGAAAAAGCGGTTTCTTTTTGCAAACAAATCAAAATCCATTGTGTATTGCTTATGCCTGATCCGGATTTTATATACGCAAAACGTTTTATGACGTTCCTTCGAAAATTCCCAACCAGCATACATACGCCGGTCATCCTGCTTTCATCCCAAATTGCCCATATTTTGCAGGTGATTCCCCAGTGGAATTTTATTGAAATTTTTATGCTTCCTCTTTCCAAAGAAAAGGAACAGGAATTGGCACATCTGGTGAATTTTTATCACACCCTTTTCCAGCAGACAAAGGATTTCACGTCGCGGTTATGCCAGATTTCCACAGCAAAAGGAATCTACAGCTTCCCTTACGAGGATATTCTGTTTATTGAAATCGTCATGAAAAAAGCCATTTTTCATCTGCGCACGAAGGAAGTGGTATTCACCATGCCCCTTTACAAAATTCGGGAAACCATGCAGTCTTCCTATATGGTGCAGACACACCGTTCCTTTATCGTCAATCTGAGTAATATTTCTTATTTAGATAAGACAAAAAATCCATGGGAACTCTCTTTTTTCAACAGTGATCAGCATGCCTACGTGAGCCGCGGATACAAAAAACAGTTCCTTTCTGCTATTTCCAGTCTTTTTTCCAACGATTGACAAACACTGCCCAAACCTTTACAATCAAGGCAAAAAGATTGGACGGGAGTGAAAACATG
Source organism: Anaerotignum lactatifermentans DSM 14214 (assembly GCF_900142265.1). Lineage (GTDB taxonomy): Bacteria > Bacillota > Clostridia > Lachnospirales > Anaerotignaceae > Anaerotignum > Anaerotignum lactatifermentans. Next base: position 85,737 of record NZ_FRAH01000005.1, read on the forward strand.
GCAAATACAGAAATGAAAATCGTCTGCTTTGGTGACAGTCTGACCTATGGTTATGGCGTATTGGAACACATTGCTTATCCTTATTACCTTTCCAAAGAACTGCCAAAAGCATATCCCCAATATACTTGGGAAATACGCAACAGCGGCATCAATGGGCATACCACCCGTGAAGCTCTGGCACGGCTCAAAGGCAGTGTTTTGCAGCATAAACCACAAATTGTCTTTATCTGGTTTGGCTCCAATGACAGCGCACTCAACGAAGGACAATATCGAACACCTTATGAATTCGAAAATAACCTGCGGCAGATTATCACGCAGATTTTATCTTTATCTACCGGAAGCGAATTCCATAACGGCGTTCCACTCATCGTCCTGATGACACCGCCTTCCATGGTGGATACAGATTTTTACCCCTTCACCACCAACGACCGTTTGGAATATTACGGTGAAATGGTGAAAAAACTGGCTGCGGAATACAATTTGCCTGTGATGGATCTCTTTTCCGTCTATCAAAGCATAAAAAATAAAGCAGACTATGAAGCCTGCTTCCAATATGACGGTGAACATCTGAGCAACCGTGGATATGAAGTTTTATATGATGAATTGATGAAAACCATCCATGAAATCATGGAAAAATACGCATAAAAAAATAAGAACGCTGGAATCAAAATTCCAGCGTTCTTTATTTTCTGTTTAGTTGCCGCATTCAATACTGATGGAAGTAAATACATCCAGAATATCGTCGATATTTGTATTTTTCTTTTCTTCATCGGCTTTGTCCATAACAATGCCGCCTTTGTCCATCATAATCAGACGGCTGCCATATTCTACCGCATAGCGCAGGTTATGGGTAACCATCATGGCTGTCAGTTTCTTTTCTTCCACAACCTTATGGGTCAATTCCATAATGATTTCCGCTGTTTTCGGGTCCAGCGCTGCTGTATGTTCATCCAGAATCAGAAATTCAATGGGTGTCAATGTGGACATAATCAGGGATGCTGCCTGACGCTGACCACCGGACAATGCACCAAGTTTTACATGCATTTTATCTTCCAGACCCAGTCCCAGAATGGAAAGCTGTTCTCTGTAATAATTTTCCCTTGCTTTATTGATGCCAAAGCCCAGACCAAAATGTTTGCCTTTATGATCTGCCAAAGACATATTTTCCAGCATAGTCAGATTAGGGCATGTACCCATGGAAGGATTCTGATACACACGACCGATGGTACGATATCTCTGGAAGTCCTTCATTTTGGAAATATCCTTGCCGCCAATGAGAACCTGTCCCCCTTCGATGGGGATGGTGCCGCAGATAATGTTCAGCATAGAAGTTTTGCCGCTACCGTTACTGCCAACGATAGAAACAAATTCCCCGTCTTTTACAGTCAGATTAAAATCGTCAAACAGGCACATTTCTGTAACTGTGCCCGGATTATATACTTTTTTGATATGTTTCAGTTCAAGCACGATCTTCGCCGCCTTTCTGTTTGTTGCCCAGCACCAGAACTACCAGGAACAATACTGCTGTTGCCAGTTTCAGCAGGTTTGCGGGCAGCCCCAAACTGATGGCAACCTGAATACAAGCCTTATAGAACACACTGCCGATGAGCACTGCTGTTGTTGCCTTAAAGAAGCTGAGTTTGCGGAACAGTGTTGTACCGATGATAACTGCTGCCAGACCGAATACCACCTGACCAGTACCCATGGTGCTGGAGAATGCACGCTGTTCCTGACAAACAACTGCACCGGAAAGGGCAACCAATGCGTTGGCAATGACCAGACCAAGGAGTTTTACATTGCCTTTATCTTTTGCCAATGTTGTAACCAGTGTTGCGTTATCCCCAACGGCACGAAGCAAAAGACCACTTTTTGTTTTCAAATACCAATCCAGAATCAGTTTCACTACCACTGCCAGAACCAGAGCCACCACAAATTTCCGATAAATCAGGGAGCTATTGCCCATGATTGCCATAATGGGACCGGAAGTGAAAATAGTATCAATACTCCGTTCAATTGCCAGGTTAGAACCTGCAATCTGAAGGTTGATGGAGAACAATGCTGTCATGGTGATGATACCTGCCAGCAGATCTCTTACGCCCAGTTTTACATGGATAAAGCCTGTCACAAACCCTGCCACAGCACCAATGAAAAGAGCTGCCAGCAGTGTTACAAAAGGATTCACACCTTTGACCAGCATAATGGCTGTTACCGCTGCCCCCAGAGGAAAGCTGCCGTCTACAGTCAGGTCGGGAAAATCCAAAATTTTATAGGTGATATATACGCCGTAGGACAACAGGGCATAGATAAAGCCCTGTGTCAACGTGCTGATACATAATTCCATCATTGCATTCATAACAGAAAACCCTCTCTCTTGCTATTTCTTATTCAGCGGTTACGTCAATAGCTTCCGCTGCGATATCTTCGGGTAATGTCAGACCCATAGCTGTCAGTACATCAGGATTGTAGTAGATTTCAGAATCAGTAATGGTTTCGTAAGGCATTTCTTCTGCTGTTGCTTCGCCTTTCAGAATTTTCGCTGCCATTTCGCCTGTTCTCTTGCCCAGCGCTACATATTCAATACCTGCGGATGCGATACAGCCAATTTTTACCTGTTCGATTTCACTGCCATATACAGGGATGCCTGCATCATTTGTTTTTTCCAGAATGGAGGGCAGAACGCCTACCACGTTGTTATCTGTCAGGTTTGTCATGCAGTCAACGCCTTTAGAAATCATAGTATCTGCTGCCTGCAGAACTTCGGACTGCTGCATAACGCCAATGGCTTCGATGGTAAAACCATATTCAGGAGCTTTTGCCTGATATTCTTCCACTGCGGAAACAGAGTTGGGTTCGCTTGTGGTGTAAAGAATACCGATTGTTTTTGCATCGGGCTGCAGGGCACGGATCAGTTTCAGCTGTTCTTCGATGGGAAGTTTATCGCTGGTGCCTGTGATATTGCCGCTGTCCAGTTTTGCTTTCACAGGGTCTGTAATTGCTGTGAAAATAACGGGAATGTTTTTATCTTCTGCCGCTGCATAGCAAGCTGTTGCGGAGTTTGTTGCGATACCGCACATCAGCGCTACGTTGTTTGCAGAGAAGTTCTGAGCGATCTGCTGTGCGATGGTATCATCGAAACCTGCGTTCTGATAATCAATCACATAGTCTACACCTTCTACCAAACCGCTTTCTTCCAGACCAAGCAGGAAGCCTTCACGGCAGTTATCCAAAGAAGCATGCTGCCCATACTGAGAAATACCGATTACAGGTACATCGCCGTTTGCGCTGTCACCGCTGCCACTGCCGCCGCAGCCTGTGAGCGCTGCCATTGTCATTACTGCTGCCATTGCCAAAGCCATCATTTTTTTCATAAGTAATCTCTCCTTTAATCAAATCAAAATATTGGGTTATCTTTTTATCTTTGTACCTTGTCAATGGCTGCGCCATCGTCTTCCTGTCTGATTCATATCAATCCCTCCCGGCAATAAAAAAAGTCCTGTCGCCATATTTCTATGGGACAAGACTGGTTATCCTGCGGTACCACCCAAATTGATGAGATTCCATCCACTTTGCCTGCACATTCATGCAGTCCGCCAGGGTAACGGGCGCGGTTCCCGTCGGTTACTACTCGCTTGCGCTTTCGTCCGCCCTCATAAGTCCATTCATTTTACGCTGACTGTCGTTTTCCCACCATCCACGACTCTCTGAAAGTGCAGTCTGTAAAACTACTCCTCTTAATCACAGGTTTTCCTTTTTTCGATAGTGTTATTATAACACTCCAACCCTATTTGTCAATACCTTTTCCAGATTAAAATTTCAGCTCCTCCGCATCCACATAAGCCGTTGTTCCATCTTTTCGCACAATGCGGTAATCCTTGAAATCCGGCAAATCTGCCAGCAAATAAGGTGAAGACGCTAAATTTTCAATAATGGCTACAGGCTGACCTGTGGCTACTTCCACTGCTTCATCCAAAATAAAACGGTTCCATTCATCTGACCAGAAAAAGCGTTCTACCACGACGCGGCTGTCTTTTTCTTGGAACGTATCATCTGCCGGCACTTCCCCTTCTCCTTTGTCATCAGATTCCAGATAACTCTGGTAACGGGTGATGGTAAGGGACGGTTCCTCTCCGCCCGTCCATTTGCTTTCTGTTTCTTCCGTCACACGCCGCCACAGACTTGGCTCCTGCAACTCCCCTTTGTTCCACAGGTTATTCCAGCTGGATTCGATTTTCTGGGGTGTATTCAGCACATCCTGATACTCTTTCCCATCGAAAACATAGCCTCGAAGAATATCCGACTGTTCAAAAGACCCCAAGGACTGGTTCACCTGTTCCCGTACAATGACAATCTCTTTTTTCAGTTCCGGCACAGGGACAAAGCGGATATTCTGCACACCGTAAAAATCCCCCAAATCGCCTGTATACTCATAAACATTTCCATCCGCAGTATATGCGGCCACAACAGTGTTTTTTGGACCAAAACTTACGGTAACGATGGCATCCTGTGGATTTCCCGTCACATCACTACCCAGATACACCGTTACATCTCCCAGATCCCGCAAGTCATACTGTCTGCTGCGCCCTGTGGATTCCAGCACGCTTCTGGCAATTTCTTCTTTATTTTCCAATGTATTGGGATTATCTATCTGTTTCTGGGTCAAATCCCCTTCTGTCTGTCCAAAAATACCTACGGTATATCCGCCCAAAAGTACCGCGGCAGAAACTGCCAACACCAGTTTTTTTCGTTTCATATCCATCCCTCCCCCTTCACCTTATGCCAGAAGGAGGTAAAAAAAGACCATTCTATTTCCATGAAAAAAGGGATACACCTCTTTCAGGTCTATCCCTTTTCTTTTTATCCAATTTTCAGTTGGCTGACCAAGTGTCCATTTTTCATAACCTGACGGAAGATCACATATCCCACACAGGATACTGCCAGAAATTCACCCAGCGCAATGGTGCCTGCTGTCAAGAACAGCGGTGCGTTTTGCAGCAGATAGTATTCCACGCCCAGAAAAGCGTTGCAGAATACAGGCCAAAGGCTTGCAATAAACAAGTTTTTGCTGAAATGGGTGATACCATAGAGCGCTGCTGCGGTACAACAAGTACCGAAGACTGCATCCACCATGCCCAGCGGGCTGAAGCAGTTTGCAATGAAACAGCCCAAAATCAAGCCAGGTGCATACCGTTTGTCCACAAAAGCCAACAGCACCAGTATTTCGGAAAAACGAATCTGAATCATACCGTAGCTTAAGGGCGCAACCCCTACTGTCAACACCGCATACACTGCCGCTACCAGCGCCGTATATGCCAACATTCTTGTTTTACTTCCATTTTTTTGCATAAAAAAACCCCCTGTTTTTTATTTTTGAGATGGTGGGACTTTCGTCCTTCGCAAGGAACATCTCATCACACTATGTTTTTCTCTGCCAAAGCAGCTTATATATTATACACGAAATCCCGCAGGATTGCAATAAAAACGCAGCACCTGTGTATTCCACAAGTGCTGCTTTCTATAAGTTCTCAAATGCTCTTTTGTAGAATCAATAATAATGAAATAATTCCGAATTAAGATAATGCTGCTGCCAATTCGTTTACAGCTGCTTCTTCGTCACTGCCTTCTGCCAGGATATTTGCGCGCTGACCTTCTGCCATTTCCAGAGCAATGATGCCCATAATGCTTTTTGCACTTACTTTTTTGTTGTCAATGGCAATTTTGATATCGCTCTGAAATTTACCTGCTGTCTGTACGAAGAAAGCTACTTGTCTTGCATCCAGTGCTGATTTGATGATAACTGTCTTTTCTGTCATTTTCCTTCACCTTTACCCTCTCTCAAAGTTTCTGCGATGGCGCTGATCTTACGCAGCCGGTGATTTACGCCGGATTTTCCTAACGGCTCCGACAAACAACTTCCCAGTTCTTTCAGACTTTTCTCTGGATATTGCAAACGCGCCTCTGCCAGTTCTGCCAGCTGCGGCGGTAATTTTTGCAGCCCCATGGTACTCTGAATGAACATAATGTCCTCCAGCTGCTTTACTGCGGCTCCTACAACTTTATTCAAGTTGGCTGTTTCGCAGTTTACTTTACGATTGATATCATTGCGCATTTCCTTCACGATGCGGACATTTTCCAGTTCCATCAGTGCCAGATGCGCTTCCATCACATTCAAAAGGTCAACAATCTGTTCGCCTTCTTTCAGATATATCACTTCATGATCCTTACGCGTAACGGTCTTGGCTTCCAAACCGAATGAATTGACCATTTCCTGCAGATCAGCTGCAAGAAGCAGACTGTTTACAACAAATTCCAGATGATAATTCTTTTCAGGATTATTCACGGAACCTGATGCAAGAAACGCACCGCGCAGGTATGCCCGTCGGCAACAGACTGCTGCTGTCACAGGCGGATAAATCCGATCAAAAGTCACTGTCTGTTCTCTGTCCTTATGTAAAATGCCCGTTGCCATAAGCACACGTGCCGCATCGAAAGCATTGCGAATCAGGAGCAGATAAATCCGTCGTCTTTTACCGCCCGAACGTACAGATATATCAACTCTAATATTAAAAGTATTTTGTAATAATGTAAAGCACTTTTTCGCGACGAGAAAATTCTCTGTTTGTATTTTTAAACAAAAAGTTTTGCCAAAACTGGCAATCCCTCCACATATATTTACAATGGCAGACAATTCCGCAATTTGGCAATGGCGGGCATTCCCAAAATGTGCGGACAACTCCTCTTTTACCTTATAGGAAAATGACAAATTTGTAGTTTCCGTCATGGTTTTCTCTCCACATTCACTCTTCTTGATTTAACCTTTTCTCTTTGCGTCTTTTTCCACGTCGTTATGCTTCAGGAGCACCGTGTGTTCCTTCTGGCACAACGCTGTGAAAAGGGCATTTGCCAGTGTTACAGAACGATGTTTGCCGCCGGTACAGCCGATGCTGATAACCAGACTGTTCTTACCTTCTTTGATATAATGGGGGATCAGAAATTCCAGCATATCCACCAGCTTGTCCAGAAATTCGCGGCTTTCCGCAAAGCTCATGACATAGTCGCTGACAGGGCTGTCATTGCCAGACAACTCCTTCAATTCCGGGATGTAGTAAGGATTTGGCAGGAACCGCACATCAAATACCAGATCGCTGTCCGCAGGAATACCATATTTGAAGCCAAAAGAACAAACGGTAATCACAAGGCTTTCAAATTTCTCATTATCCTGGAAAATACGGTTGATCTGTTCTTTCAGTTCTCTCGTCAAAACATTGCTGGTATCGATGATATAAGTTGCCTTCGCCTTCACTTCCCGCAGCATTTCCCGTTCTTTGGAAATACCTTCTTCAATAGAACCTCTTCTGGACAAAGGATGACTTCTTCTGGTTTCCTTATACCGCTTGATGAGTACGCTGTCCGATGCATCCAAAAACAGAATTTCATAATCATAACCATTTTCCTGCATCTCAAACAGCACAGAAAACAGGTCATAGAACAACTTGCCGCCGCGGATATCAATCCCAATGGCAACCCTCTCAAAACCGCCGTCCTGTTCATAACAAAGCTCCGCAAACTTCGGCAAAAGTGCAGGAGGCATGTTATCTACGCAAAAATAGTTGATATCTTCCAAAAATTTCAGTGCGGAGGTTTTCCCTGCCCCCGACATACCTGTTACAATTACAAACCGCATACAAGATACACCTCTCTTTCGTATCTCTTACCGTTCCCCAACAATCTTCACTTCTGTTTCCAGTGTTACGCCAAACTGTTCCTGCACTGTTTTCTGGCAGAAAGCAATCAAATCCAGAATATCTTTTGTGGTGGCACCACCGATATTGACAATAAAACCGGCATGTTTTTCAGAAACCTGCGCACCGCCGATGGTTTTGCCTTTCAATCCTGCATCACTGATGAGTTTTCCTGCAAAATATCCTTCGGGGCGTTTGAAGGTACTGCCTGCGCTGGGATACTGCAAGGGCTGTTTTTCCCGACGCTGCTGTGCCAGTTCTGCCATCCGCTCCCGGATTTCCTGTTCATTTCCTTTTTTCAGCTGCAATTTACCGCCCAGCACGATGTATCCTTTTTCTGGTACAATGCTGTGACGATAAGACAAATCCAGTTCTTCCACAGGGATTGTTTTTACTTCCAAATCTTCTGTCAGCACATCTGCGGAAAGAAGCACGTCCTTCATTTCTCCGCCGTAAGCGCCTGCGTTCATAACGACAGCACCGCCGAAAGTACCGGGAATGCCGGAAGCAAATGCCAATCCTTCCAGAGAAGCGTCTGCCGCCTGTGCCGCCGCCGCTGACAGCAATGCACCGCAGTCCAATGTCATTTCTGTACCATCTACGGAAATATGCTGCATCCGCTGATAAAGCTGGATGACTGCACCGCGGATGCCGCCGTCACCTATCAGCAGATTGCTGCCATTACCAATGACCATATAAGGCACATTGTGTTCCCGTAGCAGCGCAATGCTTTCTTTTAGTTCTGTACGATTCTGGGGCATCAAAAACAAATCTGCCGGACCGCCAGTTCTGAAGGTCGTATGTTTCGCCATGGATTCCTCTGTGCGAAAACCTTCTTCTCCCAATAAATCCAACAGCTTTTTCTTCAATTCTTCCATCATGGTTTATTCCTCCGATTTTTGCATACTTGCCAAAATCCGCTGTTCCAGTTCCTTGGCAGTGTTGGTTCCCATCTTCTTCTGACGGTTGGTGATGGCTGCCGATTCACAAATGACAGCGACATTTCTGCCGGGACGAATGGGAATGGTGTTACAAAGCACTTTATTCCCCAAAATGTCAATGTATTCCTCGTCCAGACCAATGCGGTCATAAGTCCCCGGTGTACCGTCCCACATTTCCAAACGGATCACAAGGTCAATGGTCTTTTTCAGTTTTACTGCACCGACACCAAAGAGTTCTTTTACGTTGATGATGCCGATACCTCTCAGTTCAATGAGATAACGAATCAATTCTGGACAGGTACCTACCAGTGTCCGATCAGCAATCTTTTTGATTTCCACCGCATCATCGGCAATCAAACGGTGACCACGTTTAATAAGCTCCAGGGCTGTTTCACTTTTGCCGATACCGCTGTCGCCAGTAATCAGAACCCCTTCCCCGTAAATATCCAGCAGCACACCATGGATGGTTTCCCGCTCTGCCAACTCATTATGGAGCCACGCAATCAGTTCTGCCACAAAATTGGTTGTGGTGTCTTTGCTGCGGAAAATGGGAATTCCGTATTTTCTGCCATAGTACAGCATTTCCGGAAAGACTTCCAGATTCTTGCAGATAATCAGGCAGGGAATGTGATATTCAAACAGATGGCAAATGGCCTGTCTGCGCTGTTCCGGGTCAAGGGTCAGCAGATAACTGTGTTCTACCCGACCGATGATCTGCACCCGGTCATTATCAAACCGTTCATAAAATCCTGTCAGCTGCAGAGCAGGACGATTGACTTCTTTACGATTGATGACTCTGCCATCCAAATTGATTTCCGGCAGGATATTTTCCAAATTAAAATGTTCCAAAAATTTCTTGATTGATGCCGAATACATATCCGCACTCCTTTCACTCTGACTGAACCGCCGATTTTTCTTTCTCTATGTCGATTCCACGGAAGAAAGCGTAAACCGCTTCCGCCGCAGGGATAGTCATTTCTTCCACTTCCAGCAAATCTGCCACTTCCGCCTCTGCGATTTTTTCCACAGAGCCAAAGTGACGCATCAAAGCTTTTCTTCTTACCTGACCAATGCCTTTGATTTCATCCAATGCAGAATGCAAAGACTGCTGCTGGTGCAGTTTGCGATGATAGGCGATGGCAAAGCGATGGACTTCATCCTGAATTCTTGTCACCAAACGAAATCCTTCTGATGTGAGGGGCATGGAAATTTCTTTTTCCTGAAAAAACAGCCCTCTGGTACGGTGTTTGTCATCCTTTACCATACCACAAACAGGGATTTCCATACCAAATTCTGCTAAAATTTCCTCTGCTGCATGGACTTGTGTTCTGCCGCCGTCCATGAGGATCAAATCCGGTAAACGGGTGAAACTGCTGCTTTTGCCCTCTGACTTTTCTCTGATGGCATGGTTCAGACGACGAGTAATGACCTCCTGCATGGATGCAAAGTCATTAGGACCTACCACCGTTTTAATCTTAAACTTGCGATAATCGCTGTATTTTGCTTTGCCATCCTCAAAAACAACCATAGAGCCAACGGAAGCAAATCCCTGTGTATTAGAAATATCATATGCTTCCACACGATGGAGCATCTGGGGCAGACCAAGCGCCTGGCGGATTTCTTCCATTGCACCTTTGGTGCGCTGTTCTTCCCGTTTCATTTTCTCACCAAACTGTTCAAAGACGATATTGGCATTTTTGTAAGCCAGTTCCACCAGCTTCTGTTTTTCCCCTTTGATAGGCACGGTAATGGTAACTTTACTGCCTCTGCGTTCTGCCAGATAAGCTTCCAAAAGGGGGGCTTCTTCTGGCGTCAAAGGCTCCTGTAATATGATTTCTTTGGGAATATGAGCGGTACCGCTGTAAAACTGCTCCACAAAAGCCGTCATAACTTCACTGCGGCTCTGTTCTTCCGGTGCGGACAAATTGAAGTTTTCTCTGCCAGTCATTTGACCATCCCGAATGAAAAACACCTGTACCAGACACTGCGAAAATGCCCGTACAAAGGCAATGACATCTGCTTCCTGCAAGGACATATTCGCCATTTTCTGTTTCTGCGCCACACTTTGGATAGCCATAATCTTATCCCGGAGGGCTGCGGCTTTTTCAAACTCCATTTTTTCTGCCGCTTCCATCATTTTCGCTTCCATACGCTTGCGGATATCATCATGTCTGCCTTCCAGAAAATCCATGGCATCTTTTACATAAGCGCCATATTCCTCTTTGGTCACATTTCCACTGCATGGTGCCAAACATTGACCAATATGGTAATTCAGACAAGGACGCTCCTTCCCAATATCTCTGGGAAAGACCTTTTTGCATTTGCGAATGGGAAAGAGTTTATGGAGGGTTTCCACAGTTTCTTTCATTGCCAGTACATCCGTAAAGGGTCCATAGTATTTCGCTTTATCCTTTTCCCGTCTGCGTGTGGCAAAAATCCTCGGAAAATCCTCCTGTACCGTCACTTTGATATAAGGATAGGTCTTATCATCCTTCAGCATAATATTATAATGGGGGCTATGCTTTTTGATGAGGGTACACTCCAGAATCAAAGCCTCCATTTCTGAATCGGTGACAATATATTCGAATTCTTTGATATGAGGCACCATGGTACGGGTCTTTGCCGTATGATTCCGGCTGCTTTGGAAATACTGCCGCACGCGGTTCCGCAGATTGATGGCTTTTCCCACATAGATAATCTCTCCGGCTTCGTTTTTCATCAGGTATACACCAGGTTTCTGTGGAAGTTTTTTCAATTCCTCTGCAATATCGAACATATTCTCACCTCTTTTTTCGTAAATTTTTTCTTGATATTTTTCTTTCTTTCGTTTTTTCTGACAAAAACAATTACTTTTATTATAGCACAAAACCCATATACAAAAAAGCCCTTTTGCCTTACGGCAAAAGAGCCATTGTTTACATCAAATGCAATTTTTTGCTCAGACGAATCAGTCTGCCGCCCATAGGAATGGACTGCAAATCTTCTTCCTGAATACCGCCAATAATCAGCATAATCAAGCCATAAACCACGATTGCCAATACAATGGCAACCAATGTGCAAAGGGTATTGCTAGGTACAAAGTGATACAGACCGAAGTATACACCCAATGCGGCAATACCCATGACAATAGAGCCAAGGATAGGTTTTAACAAAATACGTTTGAAGTCAAAACGTACTTTCGTAATCCGTGACAGCATATAAACATCAAAGGTAGATGCCACCAGATAACAGCCTGTAGTGGACAGTACGGCGCCGATGATATTCAACGCAGGAATGGGGATTAAAATTGCGTTGAGGATTACTTTCATCACTGCGCCCAACAGTGCACCTACTACAGGTATTCGGATGTGTCCAATACCCTGCAAAATCCCGGTTGCTGTCTGGCACAAAGCCAGGAAAATAATAGAAATCGCACCAACTGTCAGCAAAACGCCGCCATCGGAAGCCTTCGGGAACAGCATGGCAATGATCTGAGGTCCCAACACACCGATACCCACTGCCGCAGGCACAGAAATGATCATGGAAATACGCATAGTCAGATTCATTTTCCGGTTCACCTGTTTCCGCTCACCCAAACGATTAGATGCCGCAATGCTGGGCAGTACCGCAGTTGCAATGGATGAGGAAATGGCAACAGGCAGTGTTGTCAGTGTTACATATTTCCCGGAAAGCTGACCATATAAAACGGTGGCTTCTGTTTCGGAGTAACCGGAAGCTGTCAAAATCCGCATAACCATACCAATGTCGATGAGGTTGGTCATACTGAATACAGCGGTACCAACGATGATAGGCCAAGCTGTACCCATCAGCCGTTTTACCAGTTCTGTTCTGGTTTCTTCATAAGGCTGACGACAGATTTTCGCTCGGCGCAGCAGATAAGGACGAATCATCATATAGCTGATGAACACGATGACCAGACCTGCCAATGCGCCAATACCGGTACCCATGGTACCGCCGGCTGCACCCAATGCGATATTTTCCGTTTCACCTTCTGGAATAAACATACCTAAGAAGATATATGCCAGATATACGCTGAAAAAGGCGTTAAAAATCTGTTCCACAATCTGAGAAATGGCTGTGGGCACCATGGTATTCATACCTTGGAAATAACCACGGTAAACAGACATGATGGCAACGATAATCAGCGTCGGACAGAGGGACAAAATACAGTAATAACTGTCTGGTGTTTTTACCAATGCCGCTGTCTGTCTAGCTGTCAGCGCCATCAAAATGGCAAAGATCGTGCCAAGAGAAGCAGAAACAATCAAAGAGGTCTGGAATACCCGATGGGCATTGCGGTACTGCCGCAGTGCCAAACGCTCGGAAACCAGTTTGGAAATGGCTGCAGGCAGACCCGCAGAGGACAAAATCAGCAAAAAGGTATAGATATAATACCCCATACCATAGATGCCGTTTCCTTCGTCCCCCAGCATATTGGTCAGGGGCAGACGATAGACAAAGCCCAGGAAACGCACCAGCATCCCTGCCGATGCCAGAATCGCCGCCTGTTTTACAAATGAACTTTTTCCTTTCGTTCTTGCCGCCATATTGCACCTCTTATCCCATTACAACAAGTTTATTTCCCGTGAATTCTGAATTTTCTGCGCTGGTTGCAGTCCAGGATTCTTTTCCGCATACGCAGGCTCACAGGTGTTACTTCCAGCAATTCATCATCGCTGATGAATTCCATGCACTGTTCCAAAGACATCTGGATAGGCGGTGTCAGACGCAGCGCCTCATCGGAACCAGAGGAACGTGTATTTGTCAGCTGTTTTTTCTTACATACGTTGATATCCATGTCATCTGCTCTTGCGTTTCTGCCGACGATCATACCTTCGTAAACTTTTACGCCGGCGCCGATGAACAGATCGCCTCTTTCCTGGGCGTTATACAGACCATAAGTGATAGCTTCGCCACTTTCAAAAGCAACCAGAGAACCCTGAGAACGAGTAGGAATTTCACCTTTATAAGGTTCATAACCATCAAATACGGAATTCAGGATACCATTACCTTTTGTATCTGTCATAAATTCACTGCGGTAGCCAATAAGACCACGAGCAGGAATGGAAAATTCCAGACGAGTGTATCCACCTTTTGCAGGATACATGTTTGTCATTTCGCCTTTTCTGCCGCCCAGTTTTTCGATGACATTACCTACAAATTCTTCAGGTACGTCAATGGTAACGGCTTCCATAGGTTCACATTTTTTACCGTCGATTTCCTGGAACAAAACTTCAGGTTTGGAAACCTGGAATTCATAGCCTTCTCTGCGCAGTGTTTCAATCAGAATAGACAGATGCAGTTCCCCACGACCAGATACTTTCAGCGCATCCATGGAATCTGTATCTTCTACACGCAGGCTGACGTCTGTATTCAGTTCTTTATACAGTCTGTCACGCAGATGACGGGATGTGACGAATTTTCCTTCTGTCCCCGCAAATGGACTGTCATTTACGGAGAATGTCATGGAAATGGTGGGTTCGGAAATTTTTACGAAAGGCAGCGCTTCCGGTTTCAAAGGAGAGCAGATGGTGTCGCCGATCATAATATCTTCGATACCGCTGAGTGCAACAATGCTGCCCACACTTGCTTCTTTCACTTCCACACGCTGCAGACCGTCAAATTCATACAGCTTTGTGATACGAACCTTTTTCTGTGTTTCTGTATTATGCATGTTCAATACCACCACTTCATCATTGACATGGATGGTACCGTTTTCGATTTTACCAACACCGATTCTGCCTACATATTCACTGTAGTCGATGGTGGAGATCAAAGCCTGCAGAGGCGCTTCTACATCGCCTTCGGGAGCAGGAATATGGTTGATGATTGCTTCAAACAGGGGTTTCATATCCCCTTCTCTTGCTTCGGGATCTTCAGAAGCATAACCGCCTCTTGCAGATGCGAAAACAAAAGGAGAATCCAGCTGGTCGTCATTTGCATCCAGTTCCATAAACAGTTCCAGAACTTCGTCCACAACATCTGCGGGACGCGCTTCCGGTCTGTCCACTTTATTTACACAAACCACAACGGGGTGATTCAGTTCCAATGCTTTGCGCAGTACAAATTTTGTCTGGGGCATAGGACCTTCAAAAGCGTCTACCACCAGTACAACACCGTCTACCATTTTCAGTACACGTTCTACTTCGCCGCCGAAGTCCGCGTGGCCCGGTGTATCGATGATATTGATTTTTGTATCGCCGTAATGAACGGCAGTATTCTTAGACAAAATGGTAATGCCGCGTTCTCTTTCGATATCGCCGCTGTCCATAACACGTTCCTGTACCACCTGATTGGAACGGAAAATACCGCTCTGGCGCAGCATCTGGTCTACCAGTGTGGTTTTGCCATGGTCTACGTGAGCAATAATCGCAACATTTCTGATGTTTTCAATTCTCTGTTTCATAAGTTAATTTCTCCATCTCCATTCACTTTTCATACGTACATCATAGTATTCTATCACAGCAGTTGTTTTGATGCAATCAATGTACGGAAAAAAATGTCTATTTTCCGCGATTTTTCGCACAAAAAAGCCCTGCGGCATACCGCGGGGCTCTTGTGACTAACCGATGTTATATTATATTTCTCAATGCAAAACTGCATCAACGGACTATAAATAAGATTGATTAAGCCTTTACTACGTTTGCAGCCTGAGGGCCTTTTGCGCCCTGTACTACTTCGAATTCTACTTCCTGACCTTCTTCCAGAGTTTTGTAACCATCAGCCTGGATTGCGGAGAAATGTACGAATACATCATCTTCGCCGGGAACGGAAATAAAACCGAAACCTTTTTCTGCGTTAAACCATTTTACTGTACCTTTTTTCATTGATGAAATCCTCCTACTTGGAAAAAAAATAAAAATTTGTTACATCCCGATACTACCATATATTTCTAAGAGTGTCAATCTATATTTCCCCTTCAGAGTTTTCATTTATATTACATTGTACGACAAGAAAAGCCAGTATTTTAGGGCATTTGATAATTTTCGTCTTCCAGCAGGTTGCCTGCGGCGATAGCGCCTCTTGCCAGCTCGTCACAGCGCTCATTTCCGGGGTTATCTGCATGACCTTTCACCCATTGGAATGTGACCTGATGGCGCTCCAGCTGCACCAGCAAACGTTCCCACAAATCCACATTGGAAGCTCTTTCCTTCTTATTGCGGTACCAGCCATTGGCTTTCCATTTTGTCACCCAGCCCTTTTGGATAGCATCCACCACATACTTGGAATCGCTGTAAAGAGTTACCTGACAGGGTTCTTTCAAGGCTTCTAATCCTTTGATGACCGCCAATACCTCCATGCGGTTATTGGTCGTCAGGCGATACCCTTCCGATAGCTCTCTCTTGGTACCACCATAAATAAGTACCACGCCATATCCTCCTGCGCCTGGATTCCCAGAGCAAGCACCATCTGTATAAATCACGACTTTCTTCTGATCTTTGCTTTCTGCCTTTCTTTCGTGACTTTCCTTTTTCACTGAATTTCCCTTTTCTGCTGGAGCAGTCTGTTCTTTCTTATTTTCCTTCAGACTTTCCTCCTTCAAAAATGCTTCTGCAATGACCAGATCTTCTTTGGTAGTGATTTTAATATTGCGATAGCTGCCCATAACTACCTTTACCTGATGCCCCGCAAATTCTGCCACAGAAGCATCGTCTGTTCCCAAAAAACCATCTTTTTCCGCTTTCTCATAAGCATCGACGATAAGTGACCGCTGAAAGGTTTGGGGAGTCTGAATCTGCCACAATGTGCTTCTGTCCGGCGTTTCCACAGCCATACCATCAGCAGAGCAAACTTTAATGGTATCTTTTGCAGGCACACCAATGACAGCGCCGCCATATGCCTGTGCCGCTGCAATACTATCTGCAATCATTTCTTCTGTGACAAAAGGACGCACACCGTCATGAATCAGCACAATATCCGTATCTTCTCCCACAGCTGCCAATCCATTTGCCACAGAATTCTGCCGCTCCTTGCCGCCTTCCAATACAGCGGCAACTTTCTTCCAGCCGTAGTTATCCCAAAGATGCTGCACATCTTCCTTACCGTCTGCACTTGCCATCAGCAGGATGTTATCTACCAGCGGACTTTTTTCAAAAACATCCACTGTCCATGCCAGAATTTCTTTTCCGCAAACGGGCAAAAACTGCTTGCTGACTGCTGTCTGCATTCGTTTTCCTTTTCCTGCTGCCATAATAATGGCTGTGCAGCGAAGTTTTTCCCCCATGGTCATTCTCCTTCCAAAAAACAGGAGGCGCAAATCTTCTTACGCCTCCCTTCTCTTTTTTAAGCCGCTGTTACCATTTTTGTAAAGATCATTCTGCCTGCGGCAGTCTGCAATACACTGGTCACCATAACATTCTTGGTTTCCCCAATGAATTTATTGCCGCCATCTACAACGATCATAGTACCGTCATTCAAATACGCAACACCCTGTCCAGGTTCTTTGCCTGCTTTGATGATAGTCACCTGCATTTCTTCCCCTGGAAGCACCACAGGCTTGATGGCATTTGCCAATTCGTTGATGTTCAGGACACGAACCCCCTGAAATTCCGCTACTTTATTCAAGTTAAAATCATTGGTTACTACAAAAGCATCCAAACTTTCTGCCATTTTCAGCAGCATGGAATCCACTTCCATAGGCTGAGATGTGGTAAATTCCTGAATTTCTACAGGAACCATCAGCTGTTTTTGAATTTCATTCAAAATATCCAGACCCCTGCGTCCTCTGTTTCGTTTCAGACCATCAGCAGAGTCAGCGATGTGGCGCAGCTCTTCCAGCACAAAATCAGGAATGATGATTTTTCCTTCAATAAAACCAGTCTGGAGCAAGTCCATGATTCTGCCATCAATGATCACACTGGTGTCCAGAATCTTTGGTCTGCCGTAGATTTCACTTTCCTGCTTCATGGGATTCTGCTGCATCAAAATACGCTGCAGATTTGTCACGTTGACCTCATCTTTTTTCTTTCTTGCCACGCGGAACCCCAGCACACCAAGCAGGATATTCAGCAGAACCACAATGAATGTGCCCATAGGACCAAAGCCGCTGAATGCCAAACCAATCAGATTGGCAATAACCAAACCGATCAGGCAGCCAAAAACAGAAAAGACCAGTTCCTTTACATTCATTCTGGAAAGTTTTTCCTCTGTCTGGGATAAACGCTTCATCAGCAGATCTGTCACTGACGACGAGATAATAAAATAAAATATGAGTCCGAATAAAATTGCCACTCCTGCCGGCAAATACGCCACAAAACGGTTCGGGCTGCTGAAATGGAAAACATTCAGCTGCAGCACCAAGTGTACAATGGCAAACATTGCCGCCGTAACCAACAAGCTGATAATGATTTTTAACAGTCGTTTCATCTCTCTCACCTCCTATTGCACCAAATTCGGCAGCCTATGATAAAAATACAGAGGGCACGTTCCTGATCCGTTCAAAGAAAATTCCCTCTGTCGCACGTTTTGCCTATGGCATCATTTGAAATTTTCATCATCGCTTTACCGTAATCAAAGTTTATCAACTTTTTTATGGTTTGACAAGGTATCCCTTGGTATTTTTATGAAATTATTATATGAATCATCTTTCCTCGCTCGACAAAAAATACATCGCTGTACGAAAAATCCCAGATTTTCCGCTGTTTTCCATCAATCTAGTTTTTTATACTAGATTATCCGTTATTGTCTATTGCACTTCCTGTTTTCTTCTGCTATAGTAATAACAGCTAGTATTGATATCCATACAAGGAAAGGACGGACTTCATGCATTCATTTCAAATTTTTAGTGACGGTGCCTGCGATTTGACTCTCGAGGCACAAAACGCTTATCAAATTTCCACTGTCCCCTTCTATGTCTCTTTTGACGGAAAAACATATTTAAAGGAATTAAAAGAACTGACTTTGGACCATTTTTATCACCATTTGATAGAGGAAAAAGGATTTCCGAAAACTTCTCTGCCTTCTGTCCACGACTTTGCGGAGGCTTTTACACCTGCACTTGAAGCGGGAAAAGACATCCTCAGCCTGCATATTACCCATACCCTCAGCGGTTCCATGCAGTCTGCACTGACGGCAAAGCTCATGTTGGAGGAAGAATTTCCTAATGCCAAAATACATATTGTAGACAGTCACAATGCCACCGGCTCTCAGGCATTGCTTCTAATGGAAGCAGCACGAATGCAGCAGGAGGGAAAATCCCTAGAAGAAGTCGTTTCCTATTTGGAACAAGCAAAAAAAGATACCCGTATCATATTTATGATTGGTGGTCTTACCCATTTGCAGCATGGCGGCAGAATCGGCAAAATTGCCGCATTATCCAGTAATATTTTGAAAATCAAGCCTATCATCGTATTGCGGGATGGAGAAATCCACGTGGGCGGTGCTACCCGCAGCCGTAAAAAAGGCATTGCAGAACTGGTAAAACTGACAGCTGAGCATTTCCAGAAATCCGGTGAAAATCCAGCTGATTACATTGCCATGGTTGGTACCACAGATGAAACGGAAGAAATTGCTCCTACAGAAGCATTGCTCAAAGCAGAACTGCCGCAATTGGAGCTGGTATTCCCCCTTCAGATTGGCGCTACCATCGCCTCTCACACAGGTCCTGGCACCACAGGTATTTGTATTGCAAAACGATATGAATGCTATTCTTTATAAATTGCACAACAAAATCCCCCTTTTGATTCTATGAAAAAGGGGGATTTTTTGTATGTTTCTAGGAAAGAATCGATGATTTTTTTTACACAATTCCCAGCATCTTTAATTTTTCTTAATTGTTTTTTCGATCACAGTATAAATACACCAAAAACACAAAGTGTTTTGCTAGGAAATACGGTAATTTTGTATAGAGTTGCAAAGTTTACGAAAAAATACATCAGAATAATTTTCCTTATTTTTCGTAAAATTTCTTAAGTTTTTACCTATTTTCAAAACCTGTTTACCATTGTAATATAATATTAGTACAGAATTTGAATTGCTTACATATGAGGTGAATTTTATGGAAAAAGAAAAATTTGTTGTAAAAGTGAAAAAGAACTATGGCGAAACATCCGTTGTTTCTGCAAGACTTCCCATGGAAATCGTGAAAAAACTGGATCATGCAGCAAACAACACTGGACGCACCAGAAACGAACTGATTCTTTTATGTATCGAATATGCCTTAACGAAATTAGAGGTAGAGGAATAATATATTTCTCTGCCTCTTTTTGTTTTCGTAAATCTCATTAGGAAATATTTTAGTAAATTATTTTCTATTTTTTCTATTATATATGCACTAAAAGTCAATTTTTTCCAATTTTGCCCGGATAGAAATGCTTCTGAAGGTTTGCATCTTATCAAAACGGATCAAATATGCCCCTCGTTCCATATCCACCTCTAGTATCGTCCCTTTTCCGAAAATAGGATGTTGTATCCGATCTCCTGAAATGAAACTTGCACCTTTTTCCTGTTCCTCCAAGTATTTCTCTTTTCCATCTATATAACGACGTGCCTCAGCATACCTATCTTTCGCCAGAGGTTCCGTATGGGTCAGATATTTTTCGTCAATATCCAACAAAAAACGGGAAGGATACCGCATAGAACCATCAAAGTTCCGTCCCTCTGCTTCTGACAGGAACAGTCCCTTTTTTGCTCTGGTAACTGCTACAAAAGCCAGACGCCGTTCTTCTTCCATTGCCTGTTTTGTGTTTGTTTTTCTGGAAGGGAAAATCCCTTCATTCATGCCACACAAAAAGACATAGGGAAACTCCAGACCTTTTGCAGAATGCACCGTCATCATACGTACCTGATCTTTTCCGCTTTCTACATCGTTGTTAGTAAACAATGCCACATGGGTCAAATAATGCTCCAATGTGGCTTCCTCTCCGCAAGTGGTTTCATATTCATAAACAGACTGCTTTAATTCTGCCAGGTTGTCCAAACGCTCCTGACTGCCTTCTGTACGCAGCATTTTTTCATATCCACTTAAGTCCAGAATCTCCGATAAAACTTCTGAAACAGGTCTTTCCGCCGCATTGGATGCCAGGTTTTCAATCAAAGAAACAAAGCTCGCTGCCTTCGTCCCTTTCATCATTTCATGATCCAGATTCTTCTGCAAAGCATCGTATAAACTGCATTGGTTCTGCTCCGCATATTCCCGCAAAAACGCCATACGCCGTTCCCCTAAATTCCGTTTGGGGACATTGGCAACCCTTGCAAAGGACAAATCATCCTTATAAGCCAGCATACGCAGATAGGAAAGGGCATCTTTGATTTCCATCCGCCCAAAAAACTGGATGCCGCTGTAAATGGTATAGGGAATTTTTTCCTTGAGAAAGACCTCCTCAACGGTTCTCGTCAGATAATGGGCACGATATAAAATGGTAATATCTCTGTAAGGAACGCCATCCTCATGCAATTCCTCTATTTTCTTCGCCATCCACACCGCTTCTTCTTCCGCTGTTTTTCCATGATGACAAAAGACAGGCTTTCCGCCGGGAAGGGTCGGCAGTAAATCTTTCTGCATACGGTTTTTATTTTTAGCTATGAGCGAATTTGCCACAGAAAGGATTTCCGGCGTAGAACGGTAATTTTCCATCATCATAATGGTTTTTACACTGGGAAAATGCTTGTCAAAATCCAATAAAAACTTCACATCGGCGCCGCGCCATGTATAAATGGTCTGATCTGGATCTCCTACAATAAATAAGTTTTTATGATACCCACAAAGCACTTCCATCAAACGATATTGCAGTTTGTCAATATCCTGGAACTCATCAATCATAATGTATTCCAGCCGTTTCTGCCATTTTTCTCGTATTTCCTCATTCTGTTCAAAGATATAAAGCGTAAAAATAATCAGATCATCATAATCCAGTCCAAAACATTTTTTCTGCTGATAAAGATAGCCATAAAAAATAATATCATTGGTTTCTACAGCTGTTCTATATTTTTCCTGCAACTCTTCCAAAGACATCTGAATCAAATCCAGATAATACAACGGTTCCTTTGTCAACTTTCGCATCTCAATCATATCTCTGGCTTTACTGAACGTCATATTGCGCAGGGTCAAACCGCGTTCTTCATAAATGATTTTCAGCATAGCATCAATATCTGCATGGTCCAGCACCAGAAAACTCTTGGGATATTGCACCGCATAACTGTCCTCCTGCAATACAGAAACACAGAAGCCATGGAACGTATTGATATATCCTGTATCATTGTCCCCTGTCAGCAGATGGATTCTCTGACGCATTTCATTGGCGGATTTATTGGTAAAGGTCACACAGAGGATATTCCCCGGCAAAATTCCAATATCATTGACCAGATAGGCAAAACGCCGAGATAAGGCACGGGTTTTCCCGGAACCAGCTCCGGCTATGACACGTACCATTCCCTCCGTTGTGGTAACTGCCTCATATTGTGCTACATTGAGCCCCTGTAAAACGTCCTCCATATTGGTCTCCCCTTTCCAATGATTTCTTCTAGTATACAGTCTGCCTATAAATTCTTCAATGTTTTGACCATAAAAAAAGAACTGTAAGATTCTCTTCTTACAGCCCTGTATTTTCTTTTTTAGTTCTTCCAATATCTTTAACAGAAAAAATCGCAATAATCACCGCAATCACAATCACAGACCGCAATGTAGCAGAAACACTTTCCATAAAATAGTCTACCAAAATCATAGATACCATTGTCGACAACACATCTAAAATGAAAAATATCCCTCTGGCAAAACCAGTAGAAATCTTGTTAAATGCCAAAAGTGCCTTGGGTACTCCTTTGGCGAGCAATTCCAAAGGCAGCCCAACCAATCCAGACAAGATAAAAAAGAGCATCAGTTTCCAAACGGATTCGTAATAAAATCCGAAAAAGTGCATGATCACGCCGCCAAAACAGGCTAACACAAATACAATCAGCAAAACAATTCCAAAAAGGAAACCATATCCAAGCATAGACCCCAAAAGGGATTTCATTTTCTTCATAAACGCATCTTCTTTCTTTTTAACAAATTGAGTCGATGCGCACAATTCTATCACAAATGGATTTTTCCGTCAAATAAAATATAAAAAAAGGACTTCAAATCACTTTGAAGTCCTTTACTGGATTCCGGCGACCATCTACTCTCCCAGGCAGCTTCCCACCAAGTACCATCGACCGCTCAGGTCTTAACCGTCGTGTTCGGAATGGGAACGGGTGTGTCCCCTGAGCGCATCATCACCGGAAATATTTTATTGAAGATCTACACCTTCAAAACCGAATACAATCCGTTAACGAGTCACCTGATGCTTACAAATCTTCGACCTAACACCGTAGGTGTCAGAGATGATTTGTATCAGGTGAGGTTAGTGGTCTTTTCCGTAGGAAAAGAAACAACCTCATTTCATAAAATCTTTTTATTAGGTCAAGCCCTCGATCTATTAGTATTGGTCAGCTGAACACGTTACCGTGCTTACACCTCCAACCTATCTACCTCATTATCTTTAAGGGATCTTACTTCCGAAGAATGGGAAATCTTATCTTGAGGGCGGCTTCACGCTTAGATGCCTTCAGCGTTTATCCGTTCCATACATAGCTACCCGGCTGTGCAGTTGGTCTGCAACCGGTACACCAGAGGTACGTCCATCCCGGTCCTCTCGTA
>NZ_FRAH01000157.1 GCF_900142265.1 Anaerotignum lactatifermentans DSM 14214
CCCCGTTGCCGAGCCGGTTGCCAGCCCGTTGCCGGGCCGGTTGCCGGGGAAAAGCCTGTAACGTCGGGCGTTTCTCCCCTCCGACAACCAAAGCAACAGAAAAATAAAAGAAAAAGTAAATAGGAACCCAACCGCCAGACGGAGATTGTTTTGTAGGTTTTTTGAAGCCCGTTGCCGGACTTCGTTGCCGCCCCTCTCCTGTCTGGCTTATTTCATGTATGGAGGTAAAACTGCCTATGGCAAAAAGCAAAACCGAGATCCAAGTCACAGCGGTGTTTGACGGCGAGCTGGACGCCACCGACGTCTTTGTGAGCCTGATTGCACAGAAATACAGCCAGCGAAAGGACAATATAAGTCTTGCGAAAACACAAGATTTAGGGTATCATAAAGACAAGGTTCAGCAGAACCGTGTTCCGTCTGGATTGTGCGGGTAACGGTTATGATGAACGGATATACAGGCATGGACGCGCTTCTTGCGGGCAGCTTCCGGGCGGCCATCTATTGCAGGCTTTCCAAGGACGATGACCTGGACGGGGAGAGCGCCAGTATCGCCAACCAGCGGGCCATGCTGGAAAACTACTGCGAAAAGCAGGGATGGGAGGTTGTGGCAGTCTATCAGGACGATGGCTACACGGGGCTGAACATGGAGCGGCCCGACCTAAAACGGATGTTGAAGGCCATCGAGCGCAAGCAAGTCAACCTTGTTATCACGAAAGACCTCTCCCGGCTGGGCCGGAACTACTTGCAGACCGGCACGCTGATCGAGGACTTCTTCCCCCGCCACGGCGTCCGCTATATCGCCATGAACGACGGGATCGACACCCTGCGGGAAAACAACGACATCGCGCCCTTCAAAAATATCCTAAATGAGATGTATAGCAAGGATATTTCCAAGAAGGTACATTCCTCTTACCTGCTGAAAGCGCAGAAGGGGGAGTTTACCGGGTGCCTTGCCCCCTTCGGGTATCGGAAAGACCCGGAGGACAAAAACCACCTGCTGGTGGACGGGGAAACGGCCCCCATTGTCCGGCAAATCTTCCTGTGGGCGCTGGAGGGCCACGGCCCCAACTACATCCGGCGCAGGCTGGAGGAACAGCGGATACCCTGCCCCACATGGTGGAACCGGCAGCGGGGCCTGCGGAACACCCGCACCAAATGGGAGAAGAAAGACCCGGAGAACGGGA
>NZ_FRAH01000109.1 GCF_900142265.1 Anaerotignum lactatifermentans DSM 14214
TATCCAAATCAAAAATGGGTTTTATGTTTAGATATTATTGCAGGAGAAGCTATTGATTATAATAATACAAAATTAAATATTTCATATAAATATTCTTCAAAAGAAAATAAAAAATTTTATTTGAAAAGTAAAAAAATTTATTTTGAAAATGAAACAGTTGATTTTAACGATTATTCAAATTTTTTAGTTTATATATCTGATGTGGATGAGCTTGCAAATGAAGTTAAGAAGTTAGGAAATAATATTGAAAAAATTAACAAAACACTTAATAAAATGCAAAAAGTTCAACAGCACTGTACAGAAACACAAACATATTTTACAATAGGGGATAAGTGTCAAAGTACAATTGTAACAGGTCATGGAGAACCAAACATAATCAAAAAAGGAGACTTACCAAATGAATAATATTATCGACGGACTGTCAATGAACCTAGAACAAGCCAACATGGACAAGCTGAAATCAGTATTTCCGGAATGTTTTACGGAAGGAAAGCTGGACATAGACAAGCTGCTTTCCTTATGCGGGGAATACATAGACAATGATTTTGAAAAATATAAGTTTGAGTGGAAAGGCAAGGCAGAGTGTCTTCGCCTGGCACAGAAACGTTCTGCAGGCACATTACGCCCTTGTCCGGAAGAAAGCGTAAACTGGGATGATACAAAAAATCTTTATATTGAAGGGGATAATCTGGAGGTATTGAAGCTGCTCCAAACAGCCTACTACCGCAAAGTAAAGATGATTTACATCGATCCGCCATACAATACAGGAAATGACTTTGTATATGAAGATGACTTTGCCGATCCTTTGGCACGATACAAAGAAGTGACACAGCAGACCACCAAAAGCAACCCCGAAACTATGGGACGCTACCATACAAACTGGCTCAATATGATGTATCCCCGTTTAAGATTGGCTGCCAATTTGTTGAGAGATGACGGTGTTATATTCATTTCTATTGATGATAACGAAGTAACAAATTTAAGAAAAATTTGTGATGAGGTGTTTGGGGAAGAAAATTTTATTGGTAATATAATTATTAAAAGCAACCCAAGGGGTTCAATGTCAGTTTCACAATTAGCACAGCAACATGAATATTTAATTATATATGCAAAAAATTTACAGATTTGCCGGATAATAGGTCACGGTTTAACTGAAGAAATGACAAATGAATATAAGTACGAGGATGAATGTGGAAAATATAGACTTTTAGGATTAAGACAACGTGGCGGATTTTGGAGAAGAAGTGAAAGACCGCTTTTATACTATCCTATATATGTAAATACAACAAATGGAGAAGTATCTTTAGTAGAAAATGAGCAATACAATTATAAAGTATTACCCTATCAACCAACAACAGGAGAGGATGGAACTTGGAGATGGAGTAAAGGAAAATTTATCAATGAAAGAGAAAAGGTTTTAGCAAAACAAATCAAAAGAAATGGGAATGACGATTGGGATATTTTTACCAAAGATTATTTAGGAAATACATTAGGAGAAGTGCGTAAAACTAAGGTAAAATCCATGTGGGATGATAAAGATATGAATTATCAAAATGGAACTACAGAAGTAAAAAATATTTTTAATAATAATATACCATTTAATTTTCCAAAGCCAGTAGAACTAATAAAAAAAATAGTTAGTATGGTAGGAATAGATTATGATGATATTATTCTTGACTTCTTCTCTGGTTCTGCCACCACAGCCCATGCTGTGATGCAGTTAAACGCAGAGGACGGCGGCAATCGTCAATTTATTATGGTGCAGCTTCCGGAAGTTTGCGACGAAAAAAGTGAAGCTTATAAAGCAGGTTATAAAAACATCTGTGAAATCGGAAAAGAACGTATCCGCAGAGCTGGTAAAAAAATATTAGAAGAAAACAATCAAATGACATTGGAGGACAAAGAACATTTGGATATTGGTTTTAAGGTATTTAAACTTGATTCTTCTAATCTGAAAACATGGGATAACACACCTGTTACAGCAGAACAGATGGATTTACTCTATGAACGTATGAACAATATGATCCATCGTGTGAAATCAGACCGTTCCGATTTGGATATGGTTTGCGAAATTATGCTGAAGCTTGGTGTCCCTCTGACCTATTCCATTACAGCCATAGAAATCAATGACAAAACAGCCTATTCCATTGGTGATGATTGTCTTCTTTTGATTTGCCTTGCAGAAGATGTGCAGCCGGAAGATGTGGAACAAATGGCAGAATATGCCCCTGCAAAGCTGATTATATCAAGAGAAAGCTTTGTGGATGATACCGCAATGGCAAACGCACATTATATTTTGAAGGATCATGGCGTTGAGTTGAAGTTGGTGTAATAGACAAGGAAAGATGTATAACTATCAATTATTATAAGGTGATATATTATGACTGAAAATAAAAACAAACTGCAAATTCGAAATAGCACAGTTAATTTCCTTGTGTTTACAAAAGATGCACATGAGGAGGGTATTGAAGTTCGTGTCCAGGAGCATGATGTGTGGCTGACGCAAAAAGCAATCGGTCAGCTTTTCGATGTGGACAGAAGTGTTGTTGCGAAGCATTTGAAAAATATTTTTGGAAGTGGTGAACTTTCTGAGGATTCAGTTTGTGCAAAATTTGCACAAACTGCCGATGACGGTAAAACCTATCAATATAAATTCTACTCTTTGTCCGCCATTATTGCTGTTGGCTATCGAGTAAACTCTATCAGAGCAACACAGTTTAGGCAATGGGCTACAAAAGTGCTGGATACTTTTACTAAACAGGGATATGTATTGGACAAAAGCAGATTGATTAACGGTCAGATTTTTGATGAAGATTATTTCGAGCATCTTGTTTCTGAAATTCAGGAGATTCGTGCCAGTGAACGCCGTTTCTACCAGAAAATTACGGACATCTATGCAACTGCCGTAGATTATTCCCTTGACAGTAAGATTACAAAGGAATTTTTTGCGACAGTGCAAAACAAAATGCATTATGCTGTTCATAGAAGTACAGCAGCAGAAGTCATTGTTGAAAGAGCAGACCACACAAAAGAACACATGGGACTGACTACATGGAAAAATGCTCCGAATGGCAAAATCGTAAAAGCTGATGTATCTATTGCAAAAAACTATTTATCTGTTGATGAAATGCAGGAACTAAATGAAATTGTCTCAATGTATCTGGACTATGCCACAAGACAGGCAAGACGACATATCCCTATGACAATGGAAGATTGGGCTTCTAAACTGGATGCGTTCTTGCAATTCAATGACGCAGATATTTTACAGGATAAGGGAAAAGTTACTGCAGCAATTGCCAAAGCCTTTGCAGAAAGCGAATTTGAACAGTATCGAATTATACAAGACCGTCTGTATCAAAGTGATTTTGACCGTCTTGTTGCTGACACAGAGAAAGAGGAATAAAAAAATAAACAATTTATAATTGATAATTATAAATTATAGGGTGATTAAAATGAAGTTAAAGTTTAAAAACCAAGACTTCCAAATCAATGCCGTGAGTGCCGTTGTGGACTTATTTGCTGGACAGGAAAATACACATAGCACCTTTTCTGTCACCAATGATTTACAGGTATCTTTGAACGACTTTGGTGTTGGGAATGTTTTGAGAATTAATCGAAATACATTGGCAGAGAATATGCACACAGTGCAGAAACGCAATCTTCTGCCTCTTACAGAACTGGAGGATGGTGTGCCGCAGTTCTGCATTGAAATGGAAACGGGTACAGGCAAAACATACGTCTATACCAAAACTATATTTGAATTACATAGAAAATACGGCTTTACGAAGTTTATTATTGTAGTGCCTTCTGTGGCAATCCGAGAAGGAGTCTACAAATCTTTTGAAATCACAAAAGAG
The DNA here is from genome assembly GCF_900142265.1 of Anaerotignum lactatifermentans DSM 14214. Taxonomy (GTDB): domain Bacteria; phylum Bacillota; class Clostridia; order Lachnospirales; family Anaerotignaceae; genus Anaerotignum; species Anaerotignum lactatifermentans. Next base: position 3,858 of record NZ_FRAH01000109.1, read on the forward strand.
CATTTTGCTTTGCAGTATGACAGCGTACCAAATAGGTATTTTATCTATAATTCTGCCAAGCTGTCTGATGTACGCCAGTTTGCTACAAGCGCGAACATTGAGATTATGATCATCAATATTGATGCTTTCAAAAAGGCAGAAAACATCATCAATCAGGCGCAGGACAGGCTTAACGGCGAAACAGCAATGCGATATATTCAAGACACCAGACCGATTGTGATTATCGACGAGCCACAAAGCGTGGATAATACACCAAAGGCAAAAGAAGCCATTGCCTCACTGAACCCTCTTTGTGTGCTCCGTTATTCTGCAACGCATAGGGAAAAAATCAATCTGTTGTACCGCTTAACGCCAGTAGATGCTTATCAAATGGGATTGGTAAAACAGATTTCTGTATCCTCTAATCAAGTTGCAGGCGGCTTCAATCAGGCGTATGTAAAATTATTGTCTGTTTCCAACGACAATGGTTTTAAGGCAAAGGTAGAAATTGACGTAAAAGGGAAAAATGGCACCGTTCAACGAAAAGCGGTCACAGTCAAGCCAAATGATGATTTGTTTTTGCTGTCTGGCGAAAGAGATTTATATGAAGGCTATACGGTTGCTGGTATAGACTGTACACCGGAAATGGAGCATATCGAATTTGATAATACGATGGAAGTATCACTGGGAAAAGCAATTGGTGATATTGATGAGAATGTCATTAAAATGGCACAAATCAGAAGAACCATTGAAGCGCATTTGGACAAAGAATTGCGTTATACGGAAAAAGGCATTAAGGTATTGTCATTATTTTTTATAGACAAGGTAGATAAATATCGTCATGAAGACGGAACACCAGGGATTTATGCTGAAATGTTTGAAACCTGTTATAAGGAACTGATTGCAAAGCCAAAGTATGAGCCAATACGCAATCGATTTTCTTCTGATGTTTCCAAAATACATAACGGTTATTTTTCACAGGATAAGAAAGGCAAGCTGAAAGACACAAAGGGAAATACTCAGGCAGATGATGATACCTATAACACAATCATGAGGGATAAAGAGTGGCTGTTAAGTTTTGACTGTCCACTGCGTTTTATATTCTCACATTCTGCACTGAAGGAAGGCTGGGACAATCCAAATGTATTTCAGGTCTGCACATTGATAGAGCAAAAATCTACTTTTACTTGCAGACAAAAGGTAGGTCGTGGACTTCGTCTTTGTGTCAACCAGGATGGAGAACGTATTGAGGACAAAAATATCAATATCCTTCATGTGATGGCAAACGAAAGTTTTGCGGAATTTGCTGCTACACTGCAAAAAGAAATTGAAGATGAAACTGGTGTAAAATTTGGTGTATTGCAGTTGGATATGTTTGCAGGTATCACCTATGAGAAAGAAGTTACCTATGAGCACACCATTACCAGTGAGGAAGCCCATGAGTTAGTGAAAACATGGATGGCAGATGGCTCTGTGGAGCAGTGGATGAACGAACCTAAAATGGTAGCAGCAGAAGAAAAAATCACAGCAGCATTGGAATCAGGCGAACTGTCTACACCACCAAATCCTGTAACAGAAGTGATGCGTCAAATGAGAAACGGTGCAACAGCAGAACAAGCAGCAGAGGCGATTGTTGGTATCACAAGTACTGTTACAACCGTAGAGGAACATACAGTTACTCATGAAGAAGCGGCAGAACTGATGGAACATTTTGAGAAAAAAGGCTATATTACAAGTACAGGTAAAGTAAAAGATACCATGAAGAACGCATTGAAAAACGGTACGCTTGATTTGCCAAAGAAATATGAAGCAGCCAGAGATCGTTTTACAAAAATCATTCTGGAAGCAGACAGAAAGCCGCTGATCCGTGATGCTTCTCGTGATGTTGTGGTCAAGCTCAATAAACAGGTTATGCTTTCACCAGAGTTTATGGAGTTATGGAATAAAATCAAACAGAAAACAGCATATCGCGTGCAGATAGATACACCGGTACTGATAGAAAATTGTGTGAAAGCAATTCAAAGTATGCCAAAAATCAATAAGGCAAGACTGATTTCTCAAACAGCAGACATCAATATTGAAAAATCTGGTGTTTCCCATACAGAAAGGGAAATGCGTTCTTTGGATATTGGATATGCTTATGATGTACTGCCAGATATCATCACACAAATCAGTGACGAAACACTTTTGACACCAAAAACAGTCAATGAAATATTGGTTCGCAGCGGTCGCTTAGAGGATTTTCTTAACAATCCAGAAGCCTTTCTGGAGCAAGTAACAGAAACCATCAATTTTTACCGCCACCAGTTAGCCATTGATGGAATTCGTTATATCAAGCTGGATGGTGAAGAATACTATGTGCAGGAAATATTTGATTCAGCGGAGTTTATTGCAAATTTGGATAAAAATGCCGTCAAGGTAGAGCATAGTGTATATGATTATGTGGTATATGACAGCAGTTTGGTGGAAAAACCGTTTGCTTTGGCTTTGGATCATGATCCTGATGTGAAGATGTTCTTCAAGATTCCAAGCCGTTTTCAGGTGGATACACCAATCGGTACTTATAATCCAGACTGGGCAGTATATTTGAACAAAAATGGAGAAGAAAAGCTATACTTTATTTTAGAAACAAAGGGAAGCACCAGCCTTATGGATTTACGAAGCAAAGAACAACTGAAAATCCATTGCGGTAAGAAACATTTTGAGGCTTTAGGTAACGGTATTACAATGGAAGTGGCAACGGACTGGAGAAAAGTCAAAATGCAGATGTAAAAGAATATGTGATTTTATAGGTACGGAAATTCTATTTTCTGTACCTATTTTTTTGTAATATTATTCTCAGTAAAATGTATGGAGTATATCCTTTAGCTGTTGAAAGCCAGACATTGTCTTATAGTTAAATTTGTTTGTCCAATGCTGTTGCCATCTCTAAATACTAATAGAAACAAAGATAAACTAATGATTTTTTAAAATATGTAACTGTAATAGATGAATATAAAAATATTTTTATTACTATGGATGAAAATAAAATAGCAAAATATGGCGTTTGCTTGAATGAAATAGATAATAAAAATTGATTTGTGACCACATTAAAATGTGGTCTTTTTTTATGCACTAAAGGCATATAATAGCGTTTTTTGTTGAAAAAAACATCCATCTATTCGAGACGTTTTTACATTTTTTTTAGATAAAGTTCTGTATGATTTATCTGTAAAAAGTTGAAAAAGGTCGTGATAGCTATTAGGATGCGATAAATTATGGAAGAACACACAAAAATGCAGGAGAATATTGTGAAAACATAAAGAATATCATCAGTCACTGTCTATTTTATGAAAATGAAAAAAACAGTGATTTTTGTGCAAAAAAATCCATTCAACATCAAATATATAACATTTTCAATAGAACAGCTATGCCAAAAAGCAAATCTCAGTTTGAGGTTTGCTTTTTTTGTTGCATAAACAGGTGTCGTTCACCACCAGCCTCTGATTTAAATTTGCCGCTAAAAAACAAATTTGAATCGGAGGAATATTTATGACTGAATCTGAACGAAAATACTTTATTCGACTGGGGAAGCAATTGATTGAAGTAAGCCGTGAAGTATATACGGTTTATTATCAAATGGACAGACAAGAGCGTTATCAAATAGAAAGAGATTATAAACATGGACTGTTATATTATGACAGCTGGGATACAGAAGAATGTAATGGTGAGGACTATATAAAAGACATTACCCAAGATACGGAAGAATCTGCAATAAGGAGTATTATAAATCTATATATTGCAAAATACATAGCTGAGAATGATACAAGAAGAATATTACAATATTTATTGTTAGGCAAGACAGAACGAGAAATAGCAATGTTGTTAGGCATATCAAAGTCATCTGTGAATAGAGCAAAAATGAAGATGATAAAGGCTTTAAAAGAGTATTTTGGATAAATTTTAAAAAAATAAAAAAATTTTCAAAAAAAGCGGGGCAAACCCCCTCACTTTTCGGCTTATAAGTGAGGGGGTTTTTTATTGTACGCCGAACAGGTATGACAAAACCCCCAGTTCAACTGGGGGTAGGTAAAAATACTTTAGTATAAGAAAGAAACCTCCTGCGTTATAATGAAAATGGTCTGGCAACCAAAATTATAGAAGCAGGAGGTTTTGTCAATGAATGACATAAGAAGTTTATCACATTCCAAATGGAGATGCAAATATCATATTGTTTTTGCACCTAAATATCGCAGACAGGTGATTTATAAAAAGTTAAAAGCAGATATTGGGAGGATATTAAGAGAATTATGTGAAAGGAAAGGTGTAAATATT
>NZ_FRAH01000070.1 GCF_900142265.1 Anaerotignum lactatifermentans DSM 14214
AAAAAACGCACCGAGGGCGGGAAAAGCGAATAATCCCTTTGGAACAAAGGGCGCACTTATACACCCTTGCGGGCGTGTGCGCTCTGCCGAGGGCGTATCTCCGCACAGGGAACTTTCCCCGCGCTCCGATATGGCGGCTTTGCCGCAACAAGGGGCTGCACCCCTTGCGCCGCTTACGCGGCTATCCCTGCACACCCACAAAAACAGTACACCCGCCGTTGGCGTCTGTACCATTTTTGCGGGTTTGGTTATCCTATCCGGGAGGTGATACCCATAGCCATTTACCATTGTAACATCGGCATTGTGAGCCGAGGAAAAGGCAAGTCAGCCGTTGCCGCAGCCGCCTATCGAAGCGGCGAGAAAATCACAAACGAGTGGGACGGAATGACCCATGACTACACCCGCAAGCGCGGCGTTGTCCATACGGAAATCCTACTGCCGCCCCATGCCCCGCCCTCTTTCTCTGACCGTTCAACCTTGTGGAACAGCGTGGAGCTTTACGAGAAAGCCGGGAACGCCCAGCTTGCCAGAGAGATTGACGCAGCACTCCCCATAGAATTATCCAGAGAGGAACAGATCCGGCTTGTCCGTGAATACTGTTCCTCTCAATTTGTTTCAAGAGGAATGTGCGTTGATTTTGCCATTCACGACACCGACAGCGGCAACCCCCATTGTCATATCATGCTTACCATGCGCCCCCTTGACGAGCGCGGCGCATGGGCGGCGAAGTCCAAAAAGGAATATGACCTTGACGAGAACGGCGAGCGCATACGCTTACCAAGCGGCAGATACAAGACACACAAAGTTGACCTCACAGGCTGGAACGACAAGGGCAACGCGCTTTTATGGCGCAAGGCATGGGCGGATATTTCAAACGCCTACCTTGAACGCGCCGGACACCCGGAGCGTATCGACTACCGCAGCAACGCCGAGCGCGGCATTGACGAGCTGCCCACCGTCCACATGGGCGTAGCGGCCTGTCAAATGGAGAAGAAAGGCATAGCCACCGAGAAAGGCGAGCTGAACCGGAATATCCGAAAGGCAAACCGCCTTATCCGGGAAATCAGGGCGCAGATTGGAAAGCTCAAAGAATGGATTGGCGAACTGTTCAAGGCGCGGGAAACCGCCCCGGAGCAGCCCCCGCAATCCCCCGGCCTTGCAAATCTGCTGATGAAGTATTTAAGCGTTCAGAGAGAAAAGAGCCGGAAGTATTCGCAGAGTTGGCAAAGGCAGCACGCCGCCGATGAACTGAAAACCGTTGCAAAGGCGGTCAACTATCTTTCCGAGCATGGTATTTCTACCCTTGCGGAGCTGGACGCTGCCCTTTCCTCTGTCAGCGACCAAGCCGACGCTATCCGGGAGGGCATGAAAACCGCCGAGAAGCGCATGAAAGAATTGCAGAAATTGATTGAATACGGGAAGAACTACACCGAGTACAAGCCCATTCACGACGAGCTGAAAAAGCTGAAAAATGGCTGGACGAGCAAGCGTGACAAGTACGAGGAAGCCCACCGCGCCGAGCTTACGCTATGGAACGCAGCGAGCCGCTATCTCCATGCAAATCTGCCGAAAGGGACAAAGACCTTGCCTATCTCTGAATGGGAAAAAGAGTACGCCACTCTCAGCGGGCAGAGAACAGCGGAATATACCAAGCTGAAAGAAACCCGCGCCGAGGTTGCCGAGCTGCACAATATCCGCAAGTGCGTTGATATTGCACTGAAAGCCGACCAGCCGGAGCAGACCCGCGCCAAGCGGCACGACTTAGAACGATGAATGGAGTTGAGATTTTTGTACTACACCCAAGAACAGATAGACCGGGCGAATCAAGCCGACCTTGTTTCTTTCCTGCAATCACAGGGCGAGCAGCTTACCCGCGCCGGGAATGAATACCGCTGGAAACGGCACGACAGCTTGACCGTCCGGGGAAACAAATGGTACAGGCACAGCCAGAGCAAGGGCGGCGGCCCCGTTGATTTTGTTATAGAGTTTTTCGGCAAGAGCTTCACCGAAGCCGTGGAACTTCTCACAGGAGAAAAGGGAGCCGCACCGCCGCCGGACAGACCTTGCCCCGCGTCCCTTTCCGACTTCCGGCTACCACCCCCAAACAGCGACAACCGAACAGCGAGGAACTACCTCACAGCAGCCCGCCGCATTGATGAAGATGTGATGGGCTTTTTCTTTGCCCGCGGCGATATTTACGAGGACGCAGCCCACCACAACGCCGTATTTGTGGGGCGGGACGAGGACGGAATACCGCGCTACGCCCACAGCAAGGGAACGGCGGGAAACTTCCGGCTCGATGTGAAAGGCAGCGACAAAGCCTTTAATTTCTGTTACCGGGGCGAGGGCGACAGGCTTTTTGCCTTTGAAGCCCCCGTTGACCTGCTCTCTTTCCTCTGCCTGTTCAAAAAGGAATGGCAGAAGCAGAGCTATTTGTCATTGGGCGGCGTGGGAGAAAAAGCCCTATTGCGTTTCCTTTCTGACCGTCCGAACATCAAGACCGTTTACCTCTGCCTTGACAGCGACCAAGCCGGAAACGACGCTTGTAGCCGCCTTGCGGAGCTTGTGCCGGAGGGCTTGACCGTCCACCGCCTTGTGCCGCTGTTTAAGGACTGGAACGAGGTATTGCAGCACCGGGCAGAAATCACAGACGGGAAGTATATCCAGGAAGCAGTTTACGGCCTGAAAGAGCCGCCGCAGGAAGAAACCGTCGAGATTATCCGCATGAGCGAGGTTGACACGCAGACCGTTGAATGGCTATGGGAGCCGTATATCCCTTTCGGGAAAGTAACCATTGTGCAAGGCAACCCCGGCGAGGGCAAGACCACCTTTGCCCTACGCCTTGCCGCTGCCTGCACCACCGGGGGAACGCTGCCGGGAATGAAGCCCCTGCCGCCATTCCAAGTGATTTACCAGACCGCCGAGGACGGGCTGGGCGATACCGTCAAGCCCCGCTTGATAGAAGCCGAAGCCGACCTTGACCGCGTGCTTGTGATTGATGAAGCCAAGCGGGAGCTTACCCTCTCCGACGAGCGCATAGAAAAGGCAATCACGCAGAACGGGGCGCGGTTGATTATCCTTGACCCAATACAGGCGTACATGGGCGAAAAGACCGACATGAACCGGGCAAACGAAGTGCGCCCCATGTTCCGCCGTCTTGCCGATGTTGCCGAGCGTACCGGGTGCGCCGTTATCCTTATCGGACACTTGAACAAAGCTGCCGGAGGGCAGAGCGCATACCGGGGCTTAGGTTCTATCGACTTCCGCGCCGCAGCAAGGAGCGTCCTGCTGATCGGGCGCGTGAAGCGGGAGCCGAATGTGCGTGTTATCGTCCATGACAAATCTTCCCTGGCGCCGGAGGGCAAGCCCGTTGCCTTTTGCCTTGACCCGGAAACAGGCTTTTCATGGATAGGCGAATACGACATAACCGCCGACGAGCTGCTATCCGGCGCGGGCGGGAACACCGCCACCAAGACCGAACAAGCCGAGAAGCTGATACTTGACCTGCTTGCAGACGGGAAAGAGCTTGCCAGCGAGGACATTGTAAAGGCCGCAGCCGAAGCCGGAATATCCGAGAGGACGGTACAGAACGCCAAGCGCAACATGGGCAGCATTTTGGGCGCAAGGCGTGTCGGCGGTCAATGGTATAACTTCATCAAGAAGAAGCAGCCGCCCGAACCCGCAAGCTGAAAGTGCAAAACGCAGACCCTTTGCACTTTGCACTTTCGCACTTTCACAAGAATTTGCGTCAATAACTCAAAAAAGCACTTGACAAAACGCTTCATGGGGTACGGCGGAGGACATCAAGCCGTTTATGGACCCGGTATTTGAGAATAACATCATTCTCACCCAGACGGAACGGCTGACGATGAACAGCCGCCCCAAGGACCCCAGGACAGCCAGGAATAAGAATGTTTTGATTATCGGCGGATCTGGAAGTGGTAGAAGGCCCGCACCTGACCCTGCATGGGGTACGGGCCGATTGCCGTCTTAACCGAAGCCAGCAAGTAAGTTAAGAGTATCAGCGCGGAAGAAATCTGGAAGGGTTTTGCAGTCCTGACCGGAGTGGAAGGCCCGCCTTAAAAAGCGGGACACACGCAACGCATAGGGCTTGAGCCTGCCTTGCAGAATATAACAGCCCCACGAGGCCGCGCTGCCGGCTGGCCTGCCGGATACGGCAGGGCAAAAAGATATGCTATGCTGGGCGTGAATGGACACGCCGCTGAAAATGGGCGAAAGCTCCAGAGGGGCCGATAAAAAGCGGCCCGGTAATCACATCAGAAAACACGCTTCTGGTTGAAACCCAACCTGATGCAGTGTACTTCCAAGACCTATCCGACATCCTTCGTAGTCACCGATCCAAAGGGCAGTATCCTCATCGAGTGCGGGAAAATGCTGCAAAAGTTCGGCTACCGCATCCGTTTCCTGAACACCATCAACATGAAAAAATCCATGCACTACAACCCCTTCGCCTACATCCACTCGGAGAAGGACATCCTGAAGCTGGTGACAACGCTGATTGCGAACACCAAAGGCGAAGGCAAGGGCGGGGACGATTTCTGGGTCAAAGCCGAGACACTGCTGTTTACGGCGCTGATCGGCTACATCCATTATGAGGCCCCAACGGAGGAACAGAACTTCTCCACCCTGCTGGAAATGATTAACGCGATGGAGGTCCGGGAGGACGATGAGGAATTTGAAAACCCTGTGGATTTGATGTTCAAGGAGCTGGAAAGCCGCCAGCCCGGACACTTTGCGGTGCGCCAGTATAAAAAATACAAGCTCGCCGCAGGAGATGTATGCTCTAAGTGACTTCTTAATCATGGTTTTGTCATGGTTAGTGAAGCAGTCACTTAGAGCATTTTCATTTCAGGAGGTACAGCCATGAGAAACGAGAAAATCACCCCTCTGTATGAGCGTTTGAGCCGCGATGATGAGTTACAGGGCGAGAGTAACTCCATATCGAACCAGAAAAAGATGTTAGAGGACTTTGCCTGCCGGAACGGGCTGCCGAACCCCACCCACTTCACCGATGACGGCGTATCGGGAACCCGTTTTGACCGTCCTGGTTTTCTGGCGATGATGGAGGAAGTCGAGGCCGGACGGGTGGAGGCCATTGTTATCAAAGACATGAGCCGCCTGGGGCGTGACTATCTGAAAGTCGGTCAGGTCATGGAGATTTTGCGGCAGCGCGGTGTCCGGCTGATCGCCATCAATGACGGTGTGGACAGTCTGAAAGGCGACGATGATTTTACCCCGTTCCGCAACATTATGAACGAGTTTTACGCCCGCGACACCAGCCGGAAAATCCGCTCCGTGTTCAAGTCTAAAGGCATGAGCGGCAAGCACCTGACCGGCACCGTCATTTATGGCTACCTGTGGGACGAAAAGCGGGAACACTGGCTTGTGGACGAAGAAGCCGCCGAAGTGGTACGCCGTATCTTTTCCCTGACGATGGAGGGCTACGGCCCCTATCAGATTTCCAAGCTGCTGTCCGAGGCAAAGGTTGAAATCCCCGCTGTCCATCTGGCACGCTTTGACGAGGGAGTAAACAGGACGAAGCCGGTCAAAGACCCCTATGGCTGGGGATCATCCACCATTGTGAACATCCTGAAAAAGCGGGAATACCTGGGCCACACCATCAATTTCAAGACCCGCAAACACTTCAAGGACAAGAAAAGCCACTATGTAGACGAAAGCGAGTGGACGATTTTCGAGAATACCCATGAGGCCATCATCGACCAGGAAACCTTTGACAATGTGCAGCGTATCCGGGCGAATGTCAGGCGCTACCCGGACGGCTGGGGCGCGGCCCACCCTCTGACTGGCCTGATGTACTGCGCCGACTGCGGCGGCAAGATGTATGTCCATCGCGTCAATAACGGCAAGCGTGATCCACAGTTTACTTGCAGCCAGTACAGCAAAATCCCATGCGGGACGCTCTGCGGCACACAGCACCGCATCCGGGCCGAGGCTGTCCTGACCTTGATAACCGATATGCTCCGGGCCATCGCGGAGTATTCCAAGAATGACCGGGCCGAGTTTATCCGCACTGTCCAGGAAACGCAGGCCGCTCAGCAGACCGCCGACATCTCCAAGAAGCGGAAACGGCTGGCCGCCGCCCAAAAGCGGGCCGGGGAACTGGAACGGCTGATTTGCAAAATCTATGAGGACAACGCCCTGGGCAAGCTGCCGGACGCCCGGTATGAAGCCCTGGACGCACAGTACGCCAAAGAGCAGGACGCCCTCAATGCGGAAATCATGGAACTGGAAAAGGCCGTTACCGGCTATGAGCAGAGCCGGAAATCTGCGGAGAAGTTTATTGCCCTGATTGACAAGTACGAGAATTTCGACACGCTGACGAATACCATGCTCAACGAGTTTGTAGAGAAAATCCTTGTCCATGAGCGCGCCCGCAAAGGCAGCCAGGACACCACACAAGAGGTTGAAATCTACTTCAACTTTGTGGGCCGGTATATCCCGCCTGCTTTGCAGCCGGTTCCCCTGACCCCGGAGGAACAGGAAGAACTGCGGAAGAAGGAGGAACGCAAAGACAGGCTTCACCAGAACTACTTACGCCGCAAGGCAAACGGCAAGCAGAAGGAATGGGAAGAACGCTACAACGCCAAGCGTAAGGTCCAGGTGGAGGCGGCAAAGGCCGCGATCCGGGCCGAGGACATGGAAAAAGGCATTTTTACCACCGTCAGCCAGTTACCCAGGCAGGAGCCGCGCAAGGCCACCGTATCGGCCAGCGCCGCAGTTTAACCATCACAGTGCAAAGGAGGACGAACATGAACGAATTGACTTACACCCGCTGCGGAGATTACTACATCCCCGACCTGAAACTTTCCGAGCAGCCGGAGACCCCCATCGGCAAGTATGGCCGTATGCGGCAACGCTACCTGAAGGAACACCGGCCCGGCCTTTACAGCAGCTTGATATTGAGTGAAAAGCTGTACCCGCACCTGTTGGAGATTGACCGGGCGGCGCGTGAACGGATGGACGCCATGCTGCCCCGCATGATGGAGGCGGCAGGCGTCACCGAGGAACTGAAAGCCCGTGACCCCATGCGCTGGGTGGGGCTGATGAATACGCTGAAAGCACAGGTGGAGGAAATCATACGGGATGAACTGATATACAATTAGTTTTTTGGGCAGGGGCCTCGGTCTCTGCCTAAATTTATAATAATTCCGACACGCTTTGCATCTTGTATTCTTCGAGAGCAAGAAATATAATGAATATATTGGAGGAATGCGAGATGGAATACATGACTTTGAAAGAAGCTGGCGAAAAATGGGGCATTTCGGCCCGTCAAATAAATTATTACTGCTCGGCAGGCCGCATCCCTGGTGCTGTGAAAATGGCAACACTATGGTTAATCCCCAAAGATGCAAAAAAGCCGATTGACGGTAGAACAAAACAAGGAAAGGAACACAAAAATGCAAAAAATATTATATGTTGAAGATGATTTAAGCCTGATTGATGGCTTGCAATATACTTTGGAGAGCAGCGGATATGCCGTAGACAATGCGAGAACCGTCAAAGAAGCTCTGTCACTGTTTCGGAGCAACCATTACGATTTGCTGCTATTGGATGTCACTTTGCCGGATGGCACAGGATTTGACGTCTGCAAAGAGGTACGGAGCAGTTCAACGATCCCGATTATATTTTTAACTGCGTCCGATCAGGAGATCAGCATTGTGAAGGGCCTTGACATGGGCGGCGACGATTATATCACAAAGCCCTTTAAGCTCAATGAGCTGCTTTCCAGAATTAAAGCACTTCTTCGGCGCTCTCTGCAATTTTCAAAAGCAGAGGCAATCTTGGAGGCAAATGGTATTCGTGTAGATACCACTGAAAGGCTTGTCTGGAAAAACGGCGAGCCGGTTGACCTGCCTCTGGTAGAATACAAACTTCTGTGCCTGTTCATGCAAAATCCAAATCATCTCATGCCACGGGAAATGATTTTAGACCGTATGTGGGATGGCAATGGGAATTTTGTAGACGATAATACTTTATCCGTTTATATCCGGCGGTTACGAAACAAAGTTGAAGATACGCCAAATGCGCCCAAATATCTGCTGACCGAACGTGGAATTGGATATAAGTGGGTTGTTGAGTGAGGAAGGATTTATGGGCAAATTAGGGAAAGAAACAAAGACACTGTTAATCGCCATTACCGCTGTCTGCCTCATCTCCTTTCTTCTGGCTGGGGGGATTGCCACACTTCTGGCAAAAAATTTTCAGCAGGAATTATTGCTCCATGATTATGGTGTTGCAGGCCATTTGTTAAACAATGAAAAAGAGCTGTCAATCTCCGCTTTTACTTCGCAGCCAAACGAGAATGACATAGAACGCGGCAGGGCGGCTTTAGCTTCTATTGGGTATGATGAAACGACTTCCATGCGTTTTCTGCCTGCTGTCCAGATATACCGAAATCAGACAATGTTTTCTGTATTTCTGCTGTTGGTTTTCCTGTTTGGGGCAATCTACTTATCGCTGTTTCTCTATCTTCGCCGCCAGCACAAGGCTTTCAGTAACGCCGAAAATACCATCCGCCAATTTTTGGATGGCAATACTACGTCCCGCATCGAATGTTCACAGGCTGGTGACTGGTACAGCCTTTTTCATGCCATCAATGAAATGGCGACGATCCTCTCTGCTCATGCCGAGAATCAGCGGCAGACCAAAGAATTTTTGCAGGACATTATTTCGGATGTATCCCATCAGATTAAAACACCGCTGTCTGCCCTGAAAATGTACCATGAGATTATAGAGAGCCATAAAAATGATGCCGCAACCGTGAGCAGCTTCACCGAAAAATCTCAAAGAGAGATCAAGCGGATGGAAGATGTGATTTACACCTTGCTGAAACTGGCCCGGCTGGACGCAGGAATTATCCAGATGGAAAAGGCCCCGGAAAATCTTTCTGTTCTTATGCAGGATGTTTTGGAACGCTTTGAAACTTGGGCGGAACGGGAGCATAAAACAATTACGCTTTCCGGTAAAGAAAATGTTGTTTTATCATGCGATGCCCTATGGGTATCGGAAGCCATCGGCAATATTGTAAAAAACGCCCTGGAGCATACAGAGAACGGCGGCCATATTGAAGTAAAATGGAGCCAATCCCCTTTAATGACACAAATTGAGATTTCCGATGATGGAAAAGGAATACACCCGGAAGATCTGTACAACATTTTCAAACGGTTTTACCGCAGTCGTTTTTCTTCGGATGTTCATGGCATTGGCTTGGGGCTGCCGCTGGCTAAATCTATTGTAGAAGCTCACGGCGGAACCATTTCCGTAACCAGCAGTTTAGGCGCAGGAACCACGTTTACATTGAATTTTTTCAACCTTACAGATGAGTAAGATAGATGTCACTTGGAAGTAAGTCATGGGGGGTATGATGTGTCTGTAAGGAGGTCTTGAATATGAATATTCTTGAAGTACAAGACCTGTGCAAAACCTATGGCACAGGCGAAACAGAAGTTCACGCATTAAACCATGTATCATTTTCTGTCCGTAAAGGCGAGTTTATCGCCATCATTGGTGAGTCGGGTTCCGGCAAAAGCACCTTACTGAATGTGGTTGGCGCTTTGGACAGCGCCACTTCCGGCAAGGTGTGGATTGATGGACAGGACATTTTTTCTATGCCGGAGAAGAAACTAACCGTGTTCCGGCGGCAGCATATCGGATTTATTTTCCAGTCATTCAATCTGATCCCGGAGCTGAATGTGGAGCAGAACATCACATTTCCGCTGTTGCTTGACTATAAAAAGCCAAATCAAAAGTTCGTCAATGAGTTGTTGCAGGTACTTGGATTGAGCGAACGCCGGAAACACCTTCCCAGCCAGCTTTCCGGCGGCCAGCAGCAGCGCGTGGCGATTGGCCGGGCATTGGTTACACGCCCCGCCCTGATTATGGCAGATGAACCGACCGGAAATCTGGACAGCAAAAACAGTCAGGAAGTTCTGGCTTTGCTGCAAACCATGTCAGACAGGTATCAACAGACCATTCTGATGATTACCCACAACAAAAACCACGCCAGTGCGGCAGACCGTGTGTTCCGTATGAGCGATGGCGTGCTGAAGGATTTGGGGGTGTCGTCGCGTTGAAAAGCTATCTTGGATTGGTGCCGCAATATGAAAAGGTACACCGCAAGAACAATCGAATTTCGGTTCTCTGCATTGTCCTTTCGGTGCTGCTGGTAACTGCTATTTTCAGCATGGCAGATATGGCGCTGCGCGCACAGAAAAATTATTTTATCAAGACGAATGGTGAATACCATATCAGCTTAACCGACATTGATGAACAGACGGCAGAACTCGTAAAGGCGCGGGTAGATGTTTCCCTCTGCGGATGGGTCTATCAGGGAAGTGCCGGCAGTATTGGCTCCAAAGCGGTCAGTTTTGCAGGCGCGAATGAGGACACCTTTTCCACTTTGACAGAAATGGATATGGAAAGTGGATCATACCCCACCCAGCCCGATGAAGCATTATTGAATCAATCGGCTTTGGAACAGTTGGGCCTTGCGGTTGGCGACACCGTGACCGTTACAGTGCCGGATGGTTCCAGCCGGGAATACCGCATTACCGGCGTCCTTGCCGATATGGGAAGTTTGCTTAAAGCGGATGTATATGGCATGGTATTGACCGAGGACGGTTTTCGCCAGATTGCGGATGAAAATGCCCAAAGCGGAACCACTTTCCGCGTCCAGTTCAAAGATGGCGTAAACATTCAAGAGGCCATGAATGAAATAAAAGCACAATATGGCCTTTCAGACAATCAGGTAAGCGAAAATACGGCGCTCCTTGGATTGATGGGACAAAGTGAGAACAGCACAATGCAGTCCCTATATATTGTTGCAGGCTTTCTTGTCCTTCTAGTGCTGATTGCCGGTGCAGTAATGATTGCCGCCAGCTTTAACACAAATGTTCTGGAACGAGTTCAGTTCTATGGCCTTTTGCGGTGCCTGGGCGCATCCAAAGCACAGGTAAAGCATTTCGTCATTCTTCAAGGGCTGCGCCAAAGTATGAAGGGCGTGCCGATTGGGCTGGTTGCCGGACAGATCATTACATGGTGTGCCTGCCTCCTGCTGAAATCCATCAGTGGGGAACGATTTTCAGAAATACCGCTTTTTCAATTCAGTGTAAGCGGTCTGATTGCTGGTGCAGTGATTGGTTTTCTGATTGTACTGCTGGCGTCCCTGTCCCCAGCGAAAAAGGCTTCTAAAGTATCGCCGGTAACTGCAATCAGCGGCAGTTCACAGCTTACGCAGAATAAAAGGGCTGCAAATACAAAGCTGTTCCACATTGAAACCGGCATGGGAATTTTCCATGCACTGTCCGGCAAAAAGAATGTATTCCTTATGACCTGCTCGTTTGCTATTAGTATTATGATGTTCCTGTCGTTTCAGGTAATGGTAGTCTTTCTCAATCAGGGGATGCCTGCACTCTCTCCATCGGCAGCGGATGTATCTATTACAATGGGAAATACGCCTCTGGACAGGTCGCTGGTGGAACAGATCAGCGAAACGGAAGGTGTTGACAAAGTTTTTGGCCGTATGGAAATGGCTGGCCTTTCTATTTCCTCTGATGTGGGAGAAGGAACCGTCACGCTCATTTCCTACGATGATAACCAATTCGGGTGGGCGAAAAAAGAATTGAATGAGGGCAGTATCACGCCTGCTATGGAAAATACAGATCGTGTTCTGGTTACTTATCAGGATGGCGTAAACTGGAATGTCGGAGATACGGTAGTCCTTCATACATCTTCCGGCGATAAGCAGGTAACGGTTGCCGGAATACTGGCAGCGGCTACGGCAAGTGCGGTGAACGGTGCAGGCAGTAGCGGATATATGATTTGCTCGGAACAAACATTTACCGCTTTGGTTGGCGATTTGGGCTATACGACGATTGATGTTCAATTTTCTTCTGCCGGTGGGGATGATACTGTTTCCACAATACGGAGCATGAGCCCATCCGACAGCACTGTTTCAGACAAGAGAATCACCAATTCCGAGTCCCAAAGCTCCTACTATACAGGCGCGGTGTTTATTTATGGCTTCCTCATCATTATTGCACTTATCACAGTGTTTAATATTTTTAACAGCATGAACGCCAGTGTAGCGTCCAGAACAAGACAGTACGGCATTATGCGGGCCATTGGTATGGGAGTAAATCAGCTTTATAAGATGATTGCGGCGGAATCCTTTACCTATGCAATACTTGGCTGTATTGTCGGATGTGTTTTGGGGCTACCGCTGAATAGGCTGATGTTCCAGTTTTTGATTGCAGATAAATGGGGAACCACATGGCAAATCCCTTTGGGTTCACTCCTTCTGATTGTGTTCCTCTGCCTTGCGTCTGCGGCGATTGCAATCAGACGCCCCATCCGGCAAATCAGCAGAATGGCAATCGTGGACACAATTAAGCTCCAACAATAATTTTATCAAACAGCAAACGTCAAAGGCTGGCCTTCTGTTTCATCGGAGGGCCAGTTTTTTAGTATCTATCTTACTCATTAGTAAGATAGATGTCACTTGGAAGTAAGATTGACTTTATAAAATAGAGGCAAATAAAAGCGTTTCTGCCGGACGACGACAAAGAAAAAAAGCCGTCGTTCAGCAGACAATCATCGTGCCATCATTACAGTTCGCGGCGGCTTTGAACAAATCAGGGCCGCCGTTCCTTATGCCCTCGACAAAGGAGTGACGCCTATACGCTGACACGGCGGCTTTAGGAGGGAGCCGCCATGAAGCACACTGACCGCCGACAAATTCAGACGATATTTGCACTATCGTCAAAAAAATCCCGGCCACCAAACCGGCCCCGTCTGGCAGCCAGTGCGAAAATTGTCATAATGTAACTGAATACCGTATTTTTTGCGCTCGAATAGCTTCATGCTGTCCGGGCGTTTTTTTATACCTATGGGGCCGGAACATCGGGCCAACATGGCCCGAACCTTGCCCCCGGTGCCGTTCCCCGCCGCCCTGTTCAGATTTTCCCGCAAAAATCTGAACGGAGGAAAGGCAGATGGAAGTCACCATCAATTACAACGGACAAGCTGTGGCCGTGGAGGTCACGCTGGAAGTCTATGAATTTCTTGACCGGGCCGACCACAAAGCCGAGAACCTGTCCCATGAGCAACGGCGGCATTGGGATGGCCGGGAATTTGACGAATACATAGTTGCCACCGAGGGCGTGGGTATCTACGGCGAAACGCCGGAGGAATACCTTTGCCGCATGGAAACGCTGGGCGAGCTGATGGCCGTCCTGGACACCTGTACCGAGGCCCAGCGCCGCCGGTTCCTGCTCTATGCCCTTGACGGGCTGACCCTTGCGGAGATTGGGACGGTGTGCGGCTGCTCCAAAGTATCCGTCTATGAGAGCATTGACGCGGTTCGGAAAAAATTTTTGAAATTCTTTGCGAACTACCCTAACGAATGACCCCTTTTCGGGCTACCAAGTGAAAGGGATTGTTTCCCTTATCCCAGCGGGAGGCGGACAGCGGACAAGCTGCCCGCCTCTCCCATTTTCAGGAGGTAAGCCTATGAAAACAATCAATCTGCGGTGGATTTATCCCCACTACCGGCATGACGAGTTTGTGGAGGTCAGCGATGAAGTTTGGGATGTCATGCGGCAGGCCCAGCGCGAGATGAACAACTATGAACGCCGGAAGGTCTACCACCGCGCCTACTACTCTCTGGACGCATATAGCTGGACGGAGAACTATGCGCTGGAACACAGCAGATCGCCGGAGGAAATTCTTTTGGAGCGCGAGGAACGGGCCGCCCATCTGCGTCTGCTGGCCGCCTTGCCGGAAGCCCTGGCCCATGCCACCCCCACACAGGCCCGCCGTGTCCGGGCCTACTACATCGCCGGTATCAGCCAGCCGGAAATCTCCCGGAGGGAGGGCGTAGACAGCAGCAAGGTCAGTGTTGCCATCCGGCGGGGCCTGCGGAATATGCGCCGCTGCTATGACTGCCTTTTCCCGGCAGAGTGAGGGCGGGCCTATGCAGACCATCAACCTCAAGCAATATTACCCGTTCTGTACCGAGGACACCTTTGTGGAGGTGTCGGATGAAATCGTTGAGGCGTTCCTGCTGGACAAGCGGGCCGAGGCCGCCAGGGAGCGCAAGATGTACCGCTACAAGGCGTTTTACTCCCTTGACTGCAATGATGGGATTGAGAACGCCGCCTTCGGCTGGGCGCAGCCATCCCCGGAGGATTGCCTGATGGAAAAGGAGGCACAGGCCGAATACGCCGAGCTGCTCCGGCGGCTCTATGAGGCCATTTCCTCTCTGACCCCAACGCAGGCCCGCCGCGTCCATGCCCGGTATATGCTGGGGATGAAAGTGAAGGACATTGCCGCGATGGAGGGTATCACCCCATCCCAGGCTGGGAAGTCCATCCATGCGGCGCTTCGGCGGCTGCGCCGGTACTTCATACGCCGGAAATGGACAAGCGGCCTATGAAAACCATCAACCTGAAAAAATACTACTACCCGATTTGCAAGAAGGACACTTTTGTGGAAGTGCCGGACGAGGTTGCAGACGCCATTGCGGAGGAAAGCCGCGCAGAGAGCGCAAATGACGCCAAGCAGCACTATCACTGTTATTCTCTGGACGCATCCCCCGGCATAGAAAACCATTTCCCGGAACAGGTCATTTCCCCGGAAGATATTCTGATGGAGAAAGAAACGGAACGGGAACAGGAGGCCGCCCATGCCCTGATGATGGAACGGCTCCGTGAGGCCCTTGCCACCCTGACGCCCCGGCAGGCGAGCTGCCTTCATGCCCGGTTTTGGGAGGGCAAGCAGTTTAAGGAGATTGCCGAGGCCGAAGGCTTCACGACATCAGCAGCCATTGTCACGGTTCGCAACGCCATTATCAAGTTACAGAAATATTATATCAAGCGCGGCTGGATGAAGCCGCCAAAGGAGAAAGCGATATGCACAAAGACAGCACCACCCAAGCGAAACAGAAAAAAGACGAGCGCGAAGAAGTCCTGAAGGAAATCCGGCAGCTTGAGAACCGCCAGAAGATTTTGGAGAACAAGCAGCGTAACGAGGAACGCATGGCCCGCACCCGCCGCCTGATTGAGCGCGGAGCCATTTTGGAGGGCATTTTCCCTCTGGCCCCCGACCTTTCCGGCGTAGAGGTCAAAGCATTCCTGATTGCCCTGTCCCATCTTCCGGGGGCGGCGGAACTGGCCGCAAAACTGCCGAAATCCGGGGACAAGCCGTAAGTCCCTTGTTTACAAGGGCGCACTTATACACCGTTGCCGGTGTCGTGCGCCCTGCCGGGGGCTGTTGCGCTCTCCGAGCGCGATGGGGAGCTACACTCCCCAAACCCCTTGTGCGCCCCGCGCAGCCAAACACCCGCTTCGCGTCTGTTCGGCTCCACGGAGCCTGAAATATCCCCGCCGAAAGGAGGTGCCACCCATAGATTTTTGTCATTTTCCCGTCAGTATCATCAAGCGCAGCGAGGGCCGTTCCGCTGTTGCCGCAGCCGCCTACCGAAGCGGAACCAAACTGACGAATGAATGGGACGGCCTGACCCATGATTACACCCGGAAGGGCGGCGTTGTCCATGTGGAAATCATGCTGCCCGCCCACGCCCCGCCAGAGTTTGCAGACCGCTCCACCCTCTGGAACAGTGTCGAGCAGATCGAGAAAGCCAGGGACAGCCAGCTTGCCCGCGAGATCGAAGCGGCCCTGCCCCGCGAACTGTCCAGGGAACAGCAGCTTGCCCTTGTCCGGGCCTATGTGAAGGACAACTTTGTGGACAAGGGGATGTGCGCCGACTTTGCCATCCATGACAAGGGAACCGGCAACCCCCATGTGCATATCATGCTGACCGTCCGGCCCCTAAAAGAAAATGGCGCATGGGGCGCGAAGTGCCGCAAGGCATACGACTTAGACGAAAACGGCCAGCGTATCCCGGATGGGAAAGGCGGCTGGAAGAACCACCGGGAGGACACCACCGACTGGAACGACAAAGGGAATGTGGAGATTTGGCGGGCGGCATGGGCGGCCT
>NZ_FRAH01000045.1 GCF_900142265.1 Anaerotignum lactatifermentans DSM 14214
CCCGCAATAGCTCATTTTCCATCTTTAGTCGTTTGTTCTCATACTTGTATTCTGCCAGTGTTTTTGCAGGTTTGTGCCCTCGTGTCTTTGGAAGGACAGATTCTTTTAGCCAGCAGTGAATTGCCCATCGACTAATCCCATACTCTTGACTTAAAGCACGCTGACTTTCTCCTGCTCTGATTCGTGATACAACTTCCTCTCGTATCCCCGCTGGATACTTTTTCATTCCTTTTTTTCCGGACATAGCGAGACCCCCTTATGTAGTTCTATTATCCTACATAAGGGGGCTTTTTGTCATTGTCCGTTTTTACTGGACCTGTTCACGATTCACACTGCCTTTTTTTATGCAATATTTCTTTTATTGAAATGTAATGGAAATGGACTGCAATTCATCTAATGTTTTCACCTTTTTCCCTAAGATGAATCGATAATCAGAATGACCATTTCCGGCACTTCTGGATACCCATGTGACAGGAACCGATTCCCCGTTGATGGTGACTTTCATATGTTCGTTTGCCAAAGCAGTATCATTGGTAATCCATTTGTCTAAGTCCGCATTAAGCATTTTATAGAGAAGAGTAGATACCTCTCCAGTTTGTTCTCCAACATCCATATAAAGAGAAAATTGGAATGCAGTATAGGGTGTTCTGCCGCCAATGAGGGTAGGAGCAGTCAAATACTGCATATTTTTTTCCGAAACATCAAAATTGCCAGAAGCATTTTTGGTCAGTGTCAGAGAAAAATCTGAAATGCTTGCAGAGATATCCTTACCGTTATCGGGCAGAGTATATTTCCAAAGTGCTACAGAGGTGAAGGAAGCAGTACGATTTTCTGCATTCCATACTACATCGCCGTAAGGTTCCAGCGCTTTGAAGTAAATCAGTGTTTTGCCATCTGCACGGAAGGAAGACATTTTGTTGCCATCTACCGTTACGGTCACATTGTTGGGATAGACTTTGTATGCCAGTCTGCCAATAGGTCTGTTTTCAGGCGGCGTATAAGTTGCTGTAACAGGCTTGCTGAAAGTATCACTATAGGTAATGTACAATTCTTTTCCATCGTGGCTGTAAGAAACATCGAAGCCGTAATCTGCCAGATCTTCCGCAAAGATAGCTACCTGACCGAAGAAATTGCAGCAGGGAATGGGTGCACCGTTAATGGAAGCCACAATGTCTGTTGTGACCGCATTGGCGATGGGCGTAGCGCCGTAAGCAGTAAAGCTGGAAAAGATCAGGCTTAATAAAAGGACTGGAGCAAATAGAAGCTTTTTCATACGCATTTCCCCTTTCTGATTTCCCTATGGTGTATTGATATTTTGAGTGTAGCACGCAGAAAAATAGAAAACAATGACATTTGTCTTACAAATATGTTTTTTGAAAAAAGGAATGTTTTGCATAATGAAAATTTTCGAAAAATGAAAGCTGTTTTCTTCACAAATAAAAAGGATGCTTTTCATATTTATAAAGTTCATTTGTATTTGCAGGAAATACAGTATAAAAAATAGAACTAAGTTAGGGTGAGGCAAAAACAAAGAATGTTACTGCGTTTTTTATGGAATTAGTTGGCATTTGATAGACTTTATGTATCTTTGGGGAGTCTATGATAAAGGGACTATTTTCCAAAGAAACCAGGGGCAGAAGTATTTTGTCTGCATGATAGGGAGGCGGACACATGTGATCATGAAATATATTTGAATACGGGAGGAGTTGTTTTGTAAGAAATTGCAGCAAAGTAAGAACGAAAGAGAAGGGAAATGATATTTGAACAAAATATTTCGAAATGTTGTAGGACAAGAAAGACGGAAGGAGCAGATAAAAGAGCAGAAATATTATGTTGAAATGACATTTTCAGCAGTGGTTTTCGCTGAAAAATTTCTCTTGAATCATGACTAAGGAACAAATTTCTTTGAAAATACGCCATTTTCAAAGAATTCGACATGGGAATCAAAAAGAAATAAATTATTTTGTATGAAAATAGGAACAATTGTTTGTTTTGCTAAGAAGGGGTAAAATGGCATGTTATGGACATCTAAAATGAAGGAAATTGTTTGAAAAGTCCCTATTTTACGGTCAAAAAGGACATTTGTCTATTGGCGAAGGTATAAAACGCTGAAAAATGAATTGTACTTAAAATGGTACAAAAGTAGTAAAAAAATGGTATATTGAAGTAATTGTCTCTGAGTTGTATATATAATATAATAAAAACAAGAAAAAAACAAAACAAATTGTGCAGAATACATCCTAACCAGCGTAGAGAGTTTATTTAATTGTGCAATTTGACGGATGAATCATAGGGCAAATGGGCAGGAAGCCATAGGGTCTATATTAGAAATCCTTTTCCAACTTCCAGACCAAAGGCAGCTTGATTTTCCCTAAATCACATTGGTCTTCAAAAAGGCGATGCGGTGTTATATATACAGGAGACTTCGTTTATCAGAAACTTGGAGCCATAATGTGGAGGGAGGAACGATCATGAACACGATCGACAACAATGAATTTATGATTCTGAACAGCATCATCTATAAAATCCATACAAATCCTGATTTTGCAGCCATGCGGAAAGAACTTCTGGAACAGCTGAAAATGATCATTGATTTTGACAGTGCGGAATTTCATCTTTCCAGAGGGGATGGCAGCATTTCACTGGATTCCGGTATTTCTTACAACAGCAATGCGTCCTTGGATTATTCCAAAGCCTATGAACACATTGACTATAGTCAGGGAATATTGGGAACAGGAAGCAGCATGGTTTACCGGGAAACAGACTTGATGCCGGATGAAAAAAGAGTGCAGACTGAGTACTACAAAAGCATTTACGAAGTAAATAACTGGCATTACTCTTTGCAGCTGGTTCTGGCATATGACAAACGGTTTTTGGGAGTCATCACCTTCTACAAGAACAAAGGAAAGGAAGACTTCAAGTATGCGGATATCTTCAAAATCCAATTAATCGAAAACCATCTGGCTTACCGGATCAATAAAGAACAGGAAGCTGCTTCCAAGAACAAAGATAAAGTTTCTGTTGAGGAAGCGGTGGAACAGTTTGGATTGACCAAAAAGGAAAGCGATATTCTGGATCTGCTGGTAAAAGGCTACAGCAATAAAGAAATTTGTGACAAAATGGTCATCTCCAGCAATACCGTAAAAAACATATTTTGAACATCTATCGGAAATTGAATATCAAAAACAGAGTGCAACTGCTCTGTATGGTGAAAGAACCTTAAAATGGCATCAATGGCTGCAGCGCATAACACGCAGCAGCTTCAGATAAACAAAAATTATGAAATACAATCTCCATAATTTTTTGTGACAAATCAGATATGAGGTGATACTCCGAAAATGACGTCATTATTCCGTAAAGAATAAGAAGGGCGGAGGGATAAAACTTAACCGAAAATAAGAGATGCAGGAAAAAGAGCTTGCATCAGACGCAGTTTAGAAAGATATCAAGATGACGATTGTAAAAAAACAAGAATGAGGAGGCGTACATATGAAACAATTCGAAGAAACAAGTAAATATTTGGAAAGAATCCTTGGCTATATCCACTCTGACAATATCAGTGATGCAGATAAAGAATTAATGACAAAAGAAACTGTTCACCATTTCGATAACTATGTAAGCCCCGGCTGGCTGAAATATCGTAAATCTGTATCTACAAACGCGGCTCTGCTGGAATGGACCGACCACGACAGCAGCGTAGTGGATCTGTATGGTGAAGATTTTATCGACTGCCTTGGCGGTTTCGGTATCTATACATGTGGACATAGAAATGAATATATCGTTGATACAGTAAAAGCTCAGCTGGGTCATCAGGCACTGCATTCTCAGGAACTGCTGGATCCCCTGCGCGGCTATCTTGCAAAAGCTGTTTCTGAAATCACACCCGGCGACCTGCAGTACTGCTTCTTTACAAACGGTGGTGCAGAAGCCAACGAAATGGCGCTGAAATTAGCGAGAATCGCAACAGGCGGACGCTGGTTCGTATCCACAGTCAATGCGTTCCACGGCAAATCCATGGGTGCGGTTTCCATGGGCGGTAAGAGCACATATCGTACTCCTTACACACCAATGGTACAGCAGGTTGTTCACGTTGAATACGGCAATGCAGAAGACGCAAAAAAAGCCATCAGAAACCTGATTGCAGTTGGCGAAAAAGTTGCAGCCTTCATCGTAGAACCTGTTCAGGGCGAAGCTGGTATCATCATTCCTCCTGAAGGCTATTTGAAAGAAATCAGAGCAATCTGTGACGAATACGGCGTAGCATTGATCTGTGACGAAATCCAGACTGGTATGGGTCGTACAGGTCACATGTTCAGATGCGAAGGCGAAGGCATCGTTCCCGATATCCTGACATTCGGTAAAGCATTCGGCGGCGGCATTATGCCAATCACCGGTCTGATCTGCCGTCCTCATATGTGGACACAGGAACTGGTTGACAACCCTTGGCTGCTGGGCTCTCCCACATTCGGCGGCAACCCTGTATGCTGCTCCGCTGCACTGGCAACCATCAAATACATGATCGACCATGACATCCCTGGTGAATGCGCGAAGAAGGGTGCCATCATCAAAGAAGGTCTGGACAAACTGAAAGAAAAATATCCTGATCTGATTGACGATGTACGCGGTATCGGTTTGATGCTGGCAGTAGAATTCAAGACTTCCGAAATCGGTTACGAAGTTGCGAAAGGTATGTTTGCCCGCAAAGTTATCACAGCTGGTACACTGGTTAACGCAAAATGCGTACGTTTCGAACCTGCAGCTGTTATCACAGAAGACCAGATTGCGAAGGTAATCGAACGGATGGATGCATCCCTGGCTGATACAAGAGCAGCTATGAAATAAAATAAACATGGGACAAAATTGATAGTTTCCCCGCGTGGCATTGATTGTTTCCATGCGGGGAACTTTTTATAGCCCTCCCAATGGGAAAATACCCATTGGACAATAGAATGAAGGAGGATGAACAGATTATGACAATGACAATTCAAGAAAGAATTGATGCTGCCCGCAAAGCGCAGGCGCAGATTTTAGATTATACACAGGAACAGGTTGACAAACTGGTTTTTGAAATTGCAAAGGTGATCTACCTAAACGCAGAACCTCTGGCAAAGATGGCAGTAGAAGAAACCAGACTTGGTAAATATGAAGATAAAATCGGTAAGAACACAGATACACCCACAGCTTTCTGGGCTTACCTGAAAGATAAAAAATCCGTTGGTGTCATCAGAGAAATCCCTGAAGAAGGCATCATCGAAGTTGCCCATCCCATCGGCGTTATCGGCGCAGTTACACCTGCAACCAACCCTACCGTTACACCTCTGTGCAACGCAATGCACGCACTGAAAGGCAAAAACGCTCTGGTAATCACACCTGCACCTCGTGCGGAAAAAACATCCACAAGAACCGTGGAACTGATGCGTGAAGCACTGGTAAAATGCGGCGCACCTGCAGATCTGATTCAGATCATCGAAGAAATTACCATTGAAAAATCCGCAGAACTCATGGAAAAATGTGACCTGGTTATTGCAACTGGCGGTCCTGGGCTGACAAAAGCAGCTTATTCCAGCGGTACACCTGCTTACGGCGTTGGTCCCGGCAACCCTCCCGTAATTTTGGACAGAGGTTATGACCTGGTAGACGCAGCGAAGAAAACATTCATCGCTGTTGGCAGCGACAATGGTATCCTTTGCGACGGCGACAACCTGATGCTGTATCCTCAGGAAGAAGAAAAAGATTTCTTCAAAGCTCTGCGGGATGAAGGCGTTCTGATTTACGAAGATAAAGACGACGTTGAAAAATTCAGAGCAGCCCTTTTCAGCAACGGCAAAATCAATTCCGATCTGGTAGGGAAAGACGCAGATGTTATCGCTCGTGCAGCAGGCTTTGATATTCCCGCTGAAACAAAAGTTCTGGGTCTGAAGATCGAAGGCGTTGGGAAAGAAGACATCATGTGTAAAGAAATCATGGGTCCCGTTGTGGTACTGAAGGACTACGACACATTCGAAAACGCTGTAGAAATGGCAGTCAGAAATATGGCAGAAGCTGGCGGTATCGGTCACACAGCTGGTCTGTTTACCAACGACAAAGAACATATCAAATATGCTGGCGAAAGAATTCCCGTTGCACGTCTGCTTGTAAATCAGCCTACACCCGATGCATGGGGACCTGCAACAAACGGCTTGTCTCCTGCAGTATCTGAAGGCTGCGGCACATGGGGCAACAATATTCTGGCAGGCAACGTAGACTATATCCATATGCTGAATGTTTCTAAGATCGCTATGCCTTTGGATGTAGAACTGCCTGACGGTGAAAAACTGTTCAAAGATTGATATTTGATTCAAAAATAACGGCGAAATAAAAATATATGTGCATTCCGAGGCAGAAATACCTGCTTCGGAATGCAAAAAAGAAAGAAGTGAATTTATGAAAGACCTCTATTAAGACAAAAGGGAGGATTGGCCTATGGAAAGTGTACGAGAAGCGCAAAAGAAAGATCAATTAAAACGAACGTTGATTTTTTACATAGCATTGTTTGTGGGATTTGCTCTGGTAGGTATTTTGGTACCTGATAATCCAGACGAATTTGGTATATTGACATGTATTCCGGCTGCCTTCATGATCTTCTTTATCTTTAAGACAAAAAGAATCATTGAAGGGCTTACACTGGCTGTTCTTTTATGCTGTATCATGGTTCACAAGCAAAACTTCATCATCGAATTTGCGAACATTGCGCAGACAACCATGATGGATGAAGATATTGCGTTCCTGATCATTGTTTGTGGTCTGATGGGCAGCTTGGTTGCAGTTATTGAAAAAAATGGCGGCGGTCTTGCATTTGGTAAGTTTGTAGCTTCCAAGGCAAAATCTGAAAAAACAGCGCTCTTTGGCACAATGCTTTGCTCTGCGCTGTTCTCCATGGACGACTATCTGAGCTCTCTTACATCTGGTATCGCTATGACACCAGTAACAGACAGATACAGAGTTCCTAGAGAAATGACTTCTTATGTAATTGATACAACAGCAGCGCCAGTTACGGTTCTGAATCCCATTTCCACATGGGCAGTATTCATCGGCGGGCTGATGGTTGCCAACGGTCTGGCAGAAGAAGGTCAGCAGCTGACAACATATATGAAAACAGTTCCTTTCAACTTCTACGCAATTTCAACACTGGTTGTACTGGTACTGGTTATTTTAGGGGTTATCCCGAAATTCGGTCCCATGAAAAAAGCGTATGAAAGAGTTGCGCCGGCGGTCCTTTGGCACCTCCGGGATCTGAAAAGATCGACATTCGTGCCGGCAAAGAAATGGTAGAGTTTGAAGACGATGTGGAAGACGAAATGAAATCCTGCAAGAAACCCAAACTTCGCAATTTCTTTGTACCTATCTTTATTCTGATCGGCGCCATCTGTATGTTTGATTTCAATATGCAGATCGGTATCATCATCGCGATCCTGTTGGGCTTTGTATTCTTCGTATTCCAGGGTATGGACCCCGAAGAATATGCCGATGCAGTTGTTGAAGGTTTGAAAAACATGGTTATGCCTATCCTGCTGATGATTCTGGCATTCTGTTTCGCAAACGCGAGCCAGCAGGTTGGCTTTATCGATTACGTTATTGACGTAGCGGTAAGAAATATCTCTCTGCCACTGCTGCCGATCACTGTATTCCTGGTATTTGCATGTACAGAATTTATCATGGGTATCAACTGGGGCATGTACATCATCGCACTGCCAATCGTTGCTCCCATTACCATCGCACTGGGCGGCGACATTGGTGTAACCGTAGGCGCGGTTGCAGCTGCAGGCGTTTGGGGAAGCCACTGCTGCTTCTACTCCGATGCGACGATTCTGACATCTGCCTCTACAGGCTGTGATAACTTCAAACATGCGACCAGCCAGATTCCATTTGGCTTGATCGCAGGTATTTTCTCAGCCATTGCATATCTGATTCTCGGATTTGTACTGTATGCTTAAGAGCTTAAGAAGAGTTGAGAACGACCACAGGAGTGTTCCCTTCCATAGGATGAATGGTTCCTGCAAAAGCTGCTGACACTGGCAGCGGAGGTTTTTTGAAAAGTGAAACAAGTAAGATGGGGGATGAACCACAAAGATGTTTCGGAAAAGTCTTTGTGAAGAACTTACTTATAGAAACGATGAAAAAAAGAATATATGACAAATGACTTGATATGAAAATAAGGAGGAAACGATTATGGTAGGTAAAAAAGTGGTACATCATCTGATGATGAGCGCAAAAGATGCACATTATGTTGGCGGTCTGGTAAACGGCGCTAGAATCGTAGAACAGTGGGGCGACGTTGGTACAGAACTGATGGTTTATGTAGACGGTGACATCAGCCTGTTCCTGGGCTATGAAAAAGTAGAATTCCTGGCACCCGTATATGTAGGTGACTTTATGGAATATCATGGCTGGATTGAAAAAGTTGGCAACCAGTCCTATACATGCAGATTCGAAGCATGGAAAGTAGCAACACAGCTGGACAGAACAGATACAGATCTTTCCGGCGTAGCAACACCCGAAACAGCAGCAACAGCATGTGAACCTCCTATCCTGTGCGGCAGAGGTATCGGCAGCCTGTATATTGCGAAAAAAGACCAGAGAGGTCCTCAGGAATCTTCCTTCAAAGACAGAAAACATCCTGGCGAATAAACTGTCTGTAAAAAGATTTCTGATGTAAAATTCATTGCTTTAGCCAAGGAGGGCGGACGAATTTCATTTCGTCCGCTTTCTTTGGGAGAATGACATGCCGGAAAGGAGTGGGGGAATATGGATGGCAATAAACAAATGCAGGAAAAACTCCTAGGGAAAATCAGACAGATTGTGGTAGATGAAAAATTCAAACTGGATGCGTTTTATCTCTGCGGAGCGGCATCCAGCCTGCCAAACCAGAAATTACAGAAAGCATGTGAAAAATATCTGGAAATGGTAGACCAGAAACAGAAGGATGCGGCAGTGATCAATGGTTTGATTACAGAATTGGAAAATGCCGTTGGGGCAAAAGCCAAAGTGACTGTCGTAGGTGATCTGGTGAATAACAAAGCAGACATTCAGGAAGTTTTTGAACACAGAGAACATCTCTGGAATGTATAAATTGACTTGTGCCTGAAAAGGGCGTCCTTTATGAGCAAAAATATAGGCGGCAACGTCATGAGAAAAATGAAAAAGACAGTGAGAAATAGGGGCATCTTCATAAGAAAACAAAGAAAGCTGAAATCCTTGTGATACAGAGGATTTCAGCTTTCTTATTTTGACTGAGATTCGGTTGTTTTCTTATGAAAACAGCCGCTGCAATTCCCTTTAAGAAATTGAGGTGAGAAAAACAATGTTTTCTTAAGGGGAAGTTGCTTTTTCACTGTCTTTTTTTATTTTGAGGAGCAAAACATCAGATGCCGTATTTCTGGCACAGACGCATGAAGATGGAAGCGATTTCCGCACGAGTGATCTGTGCATCGGGGCGGAAGTTGCCTTCGTTATCGCCGGAAAGCAGACCGGCTTTCTGCATAGCGCCTACGCTTTCTTTGGCATATCCGCTGATGGAAGCAGTATCCTGAAATCAGGTGTGCCGCTTTCCAGTGCAACACCGGAGAATTTCAGATATCTTGCCAGCATCACTGCTGCCTGTTCTCTTGTGATAGGTGTGTTAGGTGCAAAGGAAGTATCGCTGACACCGGATACCAGATTGTTTGCGTATGCCCAGCTGACAGCGTTGCCGTACCATGCGTTGCTGGAAACATCTGTAAAGGGACTAGTACCTGTATGAGAAGTGCCATTGAAGCGGTAAAGCACGGAAACCAGCATGCCTCTTGTCATGGACTGACTGGGAGCGAACTGTGTTTCGCTGACACCGGAGAACAGACCTCTCTGGGTGACATAGGAAACAGCAGGTGCATACCACTGGTTTGCAGGTACATCACTAAAATTGGTAGAACCTGTGGAAGGCTGCTGTACAGCTGCAAAAATAACTTCTACTACGTCAGTGGATTTCAGATGCAGCAGCTGCTGTACAGGACCCTGAGAAACGCCGTTGACCAGTACGTCACGGACCTCATAGCCGTCGTGAGGCTGGATGGATACGCTGCCGTCATTGCTTGCGATGATCATACCATTGGTCTGGTCACCTTTGATAACAGGGCGACCAGTTGTTGTGCTGCTGCTGGAGCTGGAACTACTGGAGCTAGAGCTGCTGCCACTGGAGCTGCCACCACTGGAGCTGCCACCACCGGAACTGCCACCGCTGGAGCTGCCGCCACCATTACTGCCATTATCGCCATTATTGCTGCCATTGCTGCCGCCGCTGTTACTGCCGTTGTCGCCATTATCGCCGCCAGCACCATTGTCGCCACCAGCGCCATTATCGCCGCTGTTATCACTGCCATCATCCTCTAAAGATACCTGTGTATAGGATGTTGCAGCGTCTTTGCTGTTCAATGTGATCAGTTTGGATACGCCTGTAAAGGATACGCCATCAGGCAGTGTCAGGTTACCAAGATAGATCTGGTCATTCTGACTTTCCAGTACAGAAAGGGAGTCCGCATAAATGGTCAGAACGCCGTCTTTTTCTGTGTGATGGCTGTAAGCCAGATCTTCCGCGCCAAGGAAATGAGCGTTTTCCAGATTCTGTTTGGATTTCAGTGAAATTTCCACGCTGGTGGTGTCATCAGAAACGCCTGTCAGATACAGACGAGCATGATTGCTGTCGTTATCCCGTTGGATAATCACGCTGGGACCTGCGGCAAAAGCAGTGGTGGACATTAGTAATGATGCCACCAAAGCGCCTGCCCAAAGTGTGTATTTCTTTTTCATGGGTAGGTTCCTCCTTAATTATTGATGTTCCAGAGAGATGGAGGGCATGCTGTCAGCGTCGGGTGAAGAAATCCACATTGTCTGTGCAGTGATGCGGCCATCTGTTTCGGAAATGTTGTCTGTGCGGTACAGAACTGCCTGAATGCGGTCGGGCAGGGAGCTGGGGTGATCGCAGTCCACATGTTCATTCTGCAGATTGCCTTCTGCTTCTTCGTTGATGACATAGATGAACATACCATTGCTGATGAGGCTCACTTCGCCATCAGCGGGAACTTCTGCCAGAAGATAAGTTTCCCCGTTGATAGGTCGTGTTTCTTTTGTTTCTGTACCTGTTGCCAGATCGCGAACGGTAAATTCGCCGTTGACCTGTACGTAGTTATATCTGGGATCGCCTACATAAGTGCCGACGATAACCAGAGAGCCAGCAGGGATGACTTCCTCAGAAGTATCGCCCCACTGATAAGCTTCGCGGAGTCTGCCGATGGCAGCGCCGTCCTGCAGGAATGCTACGTCGTCGTTGACTGCACCGATGAGCTGCAGGGATGCACCTTTGGGAACATTCTGCAGTTCCAGTTTGGTGATGTCGTAAGTCCAGATACGGCTGTCTTCCGCATTTGCACCGGGTTTGGTGAAGTATGCTTTGAATGTGCTGCCGTCGTTTGCCATATTCTGTGTCAGTGTCAATGTGGTTTCTTTGGATACGCCATCCACATTTGTAGTCAGAACAGCAGTGATGCTTTCCACATCGGAAACACCAGTCAGTTTGATACCGCTGACAGACTGTGCCTTATCGTTTTTCATGGTCACAGTTGCAGTTGTGCCGGACTGGGAGAGGTCATACAGACCTGCATCCAGTACGTTGTCGTAAGAAATACGTACCTGCTGTGTTTCTGTAGCTTCGGAAATGTTGCCCTGTTTGTCTACAGCACGAACAGAATAGGTCAATACCGTATTGTTTGCTGTACCGATATGTTCGGTGAATGTGCCAGTTGTTGTAAAGGCAATGGATTTGCCGTCTTTCAGGATTTCGTAACCCAGAATGTTTTCTCCGTCGGTATGGGAGAATGTCAGTGTCACATCCTGACCGTTGGAACCAACGGAATTGGTTGCTGTAACGGAATCCAGTGTCAATGTGCCGTTTGCAACGCCTGTACCTTCCAGACGGTTGCGGCGGGAGTTATCGTTCAGATACCAGATGGCTCTTTCTTCTTCGCCATAGGATTTCAGTTTGCTCTTTGTGCTTTCTGTCAGTTCCATGCCCCAACGAGTAAAGAATTCTGTCAGGTCTTTCTGAGCAACTTCAGATGCTATCAATGCAACGCGGTTGTCGTAGTCATTGCCGCTATACGCGCCGGATTTCCACAGTTTGAAGAACTGGTTGTAGAAGTCCATGGGAGCATCTGCGTTGTCATAAGCCAGATGCAGCTGCCAGTACATGCCCAGCTGTACGAATACGTTGTTGGCTGCGCCGGGACGTGCTTCTGCAACTTTCTGGAAAATGGCAGAATATCTGTCTTCGCTTTCCAGACGAGTGGTCAGGGAAGTCATATCGCCGCCGTCGTAGCTCTGTACCATGAGGGAGTACAGGTTGTTGGTGATTTCTGTTCTGCCCAGTTTATCCATGTTATGACCGATTTCGTGAGCGATACCCCAGCCATACAGACCGTTTGTATCTGCTTCGTCAGACAGCATGGAAACGGGAGTGCCTTTTGCCAGATCACCAGCGGAACCATAACCGATACCGATATGATCGCCGGCTGCATACATGAAGGCGGAACCGAACATGCGCATGTAACGGATGTTCTGACGGCTTTCCATAGGATACTGGTAAGCGTCTTTATCACCGTCTACAATGCCCTGTGTGGTATTTACTACATAGGAAACATCTTCCCAAGCAAGGATTGCATTGTAAAGGGATTCTGTTGTCAAGCCGTTTGCAACTTCTTTTACAGGGATGGACAGCAGGAAGCTGGGAGTTGCAATATCTGTATGGTTACGGATGCTTGTCTGACCCAGACGGTTGCTGTTTGCCTGTACATATGCGTTTACTTCTGCCACATAAGCAGAGACTTTTTCTTTTCTTGCGGATTCAGACAGTTCATACCAATCAGGCAGTTCCAGCATAGGTGTTTTTACGCTGGTATTGTTGTCTGTGATGATACGCAGGGAAATTTCGTCTGCGTGAGAACCGCTGTATGTCAGATACAGTGCGCCGCCTTTTTCTGAAGATACAGAAGCAATCTGTTCTACGGAAATGACGTTTCTGCCGGACTGCAGCTGGATGCCTTTGCCTTTCCATGCGTTATGATTGCCATAATACTGTGTAGGTACGATGGTAACGGTTTCGCCAGCAGGGATGTCTGCATAGATGACAACATCGCTGCCGGAAGAAGCTACAACGCCCAGAGGCTGCAGTACGCTTGCAGTCTGACCATATGCACTGTCTGCTGCGGTGCTGCGGGATTGGAAGCCTGTCTGTGCTGCCAGTTTGCTGCCTTCTGCCAGTGCTTTTGCGTCGTTCAGTTCGCGCAGCATCATATCTTTATTCAGATAGAATGCGTTTGTATTTTCCACTCTGCTGCGGAGTGCTTCTACTTTTTCAAAGGTTTCTTCCTTGCTGTATTTCAGTTCTGTAAATGTACCGTTGGAGAACAGGTCTGCAATTTCTGCAGGTGTGTTATCCAGATGGTAGAAGGCTGCTTCAGACAGTGTAACGGATTTTGCGCCTTCCCACTGACCAACGTTAACTCTAACTCTGGAAATGTCATTGGATTCAGGCAGTTCCAGCACCAGATAACCGGTGCCGTCTTTTGTCACTTTGGCAGTGATATTTGCATTGATGGTTGCAATCTTTTCATATTTTCCATCCGCTGTTTTACGATAAGTGGTTACGCTGTAGTCACGCATGCCTGTGGTATAGCTCAGATCTCCCTGTCTGGGAACATAGATCATGTAGTTCATGCTCTGAGGCTCTGCAAAGTCAAATGTGAAGGACTGATCTTTCCAGTATGCGCCAGACTGCCAGAATGTGGAGTAGTTGCCGTCCAGTACATGTTTGATATTGAAGTTGGGTGTTTCATTCCAGTTTACATTGCCTGCGGCGCCGCTGTCAGAACGAACGGTAATCAGTTCATTGGAGATGCGGTTTTCTGTAGGCAGGGCAGGACCGTTGATGGTCTGGGACTTGGGTGCACCTTCTGCCAATTCGGAGCGAGGGCTGACACCAGCCTGATTGTATGCTTCTACGCAGAATTCGTAAGTAACACCGTTTGTGAGGTTGCCTACGGTGAGGGAGTTGTTATCGCCTACATCAGAGGAAATCCACTGATCTGTGCCTTTTTCACGATAGTAAACCAGATAGCCCATAGCATTTTCGGATTTTGCCCAGCTGAAACGCAGGGCGGAATCCATGGAAGTTACCTGTAAAGTAGTAGGAGCGACAGGTCTGCTGTCGGGGAATGGTGTTGCGGATACCATAGCGGAAGTGGCGCTTTCCCATTCGCCGCTGGTGCCTACCACAACGAAATAATATTTTTTCAGGTTTTCCAGACCGCTAATGGTGATGCGGTTGTTTCCGGTGGTCTGAACCTGTGTCATGCCGTTCTGGGTTGTGCCATAGTAAACTTTATAGCCTGTTACGTTTGCCATGGCATCCCAGGAAAGGGAAACACTCTTTGTGCCTGCAGTTGCAGTAACATTCTGGGGTTTTGCTGCTTCTGCTTCAGGCGCTTTTGCCAGTGTGCTTTCTACAAAGGCAACCTGTTTGATGACAGCAGTTTCATTATCTTCTGTTTTGGTAACCTGAATGGTGATTTTCTTCACGACTTTTCTGGAACCCAGATTTACCACCAGTACGTTTTCGCCGTCACGGGCAGAACGAGCTGCAACAGTCAGTTTGCCGTAAGGAATGGTTTCTGTTACGGCTTTGCCGTCTTCTTCCACTTCCAGAACCAGATTGAAGTATTCGATACCACCATTTGCAGGAGTAGCAATCTGTACTTCGCTCATGGCAACGCCTTCGTTAAAGGCGATGGGGATTTCCAGAGGTGCTTCGGGAGAAATTTCGCCGGAATCTTTTTTGCTGAATGTAATGGCTTCTGTTTCTGTAAACAAGTCAGCGATGTTTTTATCATCGGCAATTTCTACTTCAGACAGGTCTGTTTTGTCAACGTCGATGTTCTGCACAATGGCGCGGGATACCATAGCACCATTCTGTGCAACGGCTTTGCCGGTACCCTGTACCATCATACCGCGGTTTACATAGGAAATATCCACGATGTTCACAGTGCCGTCTTTATTCAGGTCATAAGCGTCGTTATCAGTGCCAAGAGCTGCTTCTACCAACTGCTGGTCTTCCTGATTTACGCTGCCGTCGCCATTCACATCCCCAAGTGTGAATGTGCTTTCTTTGGTACCGATGGTAATGATTTTTGCGTATTCTTCCAGAGAAAGTTCATTATATGTATAAGTGCGGTAGCCGTCACCTGTCACTGCAATGCGGTATACGCTGTCCGCAGTGCCGGCGGGCAGATCGGAAGCAACGATGTCGATGGCTGCTACCAGATCATCATTGCCGCATTCATTACCGGTTTCATCCAGATAAGCAATGGAAATGGCTGCGGGCACTTCTTCTCTTGTATAAGCATTGGAAACAGACATCTGAATATTCTGTTTTTCCACGGTTTCTTTTGTCAGAGGATAATCCATATGGATACGAACGGAAATGGTGCTTGTGCTGTCCACAGCTGTTAAGGAAAGCACTGTCTTTTCTTCTTCGGTTTCTTCCTCTTTTACTTCTTCTTTTTCTTCCGCTTCCTCCTGTTTTTCTTCCTCGTCTTTTGCGTCGTCGGAAGGCGCTGTTGTTCCTTCGCCTTCTTCAATGGGAGGAACGACGGGAGTCTCTTCAGGGGTTTCTACAGAAGGTACTTCTGTTGTATCTTCCTTTTCGTGATCTTGATTCTGTTTACCGTCGCCTTCCGGTGTGGAAGGTGAATGGTTTGTATTGTCATCAGATCCTGTGGCATCTGTTTCAGGGGCGTCAGACGGTGTTTCTGTGTCGGCTGCATCTTCTGGACCCTGTGCAGAAACTGTATCGTTTACAGTTTCTTCGGCATAAACACTGGGAACGGAGCTGCTTGCCATGACCGCTGCCAGTACCAGGCAGGGCAGTGCGTTTCTCTTCATAAAAAATACCTCTCTTCCTTTTTTTGATTTACTCGAAAATTTTTTTTGCATCGTCTGATTCTCACAAAGTGGATGCATTGGTTGACAGCATATCATAGAAAAAACTAAAATACTATAGTTTTTCTAGGATATCTGCAAAACAGGCATTTTGGACAAGTGAAAAAGATTTTAGTGAGTGAAAATATGCAAAGTATGTATAAAGGGCGATACAAAACCAGAATGTGTAGAGAAAACCACTAAATGGCATTTGATACAATCCATGGGGGTTTGGGTAAAAAGTGGAGGGAATGGAAAACAGAAATAGAAATATTTTCCATTTTTGTATAAAAATAAAAAATTTTATCATAAGAAAAGGTTATAGATGCATGATATGGGGGTATTTTGTATGACAAATGAATAAGGAATCACACGATTTTAATTTTATGAGATATAGTTTATAAAAAGATTATGGGAATGTAATGCTTCAGTAAAAGAAAGGAAATAATTTGGAAATGTTTTTCTGTTACGATAAGTAAAATGGCATAGGACAAGAACGGGGGGATTTACATGAAAAGAATGTTTTACAGAGTATTATCTGCAACGGTCATTATGTCTTTTGTGACAGCAGTACCGACTTTCGCAGGGGAGTATCAGGAAAGTGGGATTGATGCTGTGATCAATGGACAGAGCGTGAATGAACACGGCGGGAAAACAGTGGAGATTGATGGACAGATTTATGTGCCTTTGCGTACCACATTTGAAATGCTGGAAAAAAATGTAGAATACTGGAAAGATGCCAGAAAGGTTTTTGTCAATGAAGTAGTGGAGCCGAGCAACTCAGAATATGCTTTTCAACAGCCCTATCATCTGATTGCTTCCATTCCACAGGAAAGAATTTACCTTTATGGGCTTCAGCCTAAAGGGGTTGTAGTTTCTTTTGATGGGGATGCGTCTTATATTGATGCTGATTATGCTACTCCACAGCGGATTCTGCCGGAGATCGCCTATGGAGATTATGACGATGATAACAGGAAGGAAATTGCGGTAAGTTTTAACACTGATTCAGGTACAGGCGTAGATGTGGATACACTGCATATTTTGACAACAGACGGAAAAGAGCCTTATGTTTTCCAGGATCATGTATTGGACAATACCGTTTTCCAAAATCTCTTTGGTGAAGCAATTCAGACAGAAATCAAAAATAATACGGTCACATACAAAATCAATGGAAAAAAAGAACGGCAGTTTCAACTGGAGTTGCCAAAGGGGAAAGAAATCAAAAAGTTGCAGGTGGGCAATCTGATTGATTTTGATGTGGCAAAATCAAATATCCTCTTTTCTGTATCTTTAGGAGCGGTTTATGACAGTGTGCCGGAAGGCAAAATATTTGGATATTTGACAGGAGAAATTATTTTTGATGGGAAACAGTTTGGTGTGCAGAATCTAGATATGATTTCTGAAGAGGAATCAGAAACCAATGCACAGCTGAAAGTGGTAGCACAGGATTTGCTGGAACAGGATTTGGAGATTGAGGGGATATTTAACGCAGGGCTGCAGGGGAACAGTGACTATAGTTATCAATGTTCTTTGATCTGGGAAGAAACAGGGCAGAAGTATTTCCCTGCGGTTTCTGATACATACAAAACAATAGCGGATTTGGAAAAACTTCTGCGCAGTACCTATTCCAGCGAAGAACGAATTCAGTATTTCATGCAGAATTACATTTATAGTGAAGATCCATATTTTAAGGAAGTGGCTGGGCAGTTGTGTGTAAATATGAATGTAGGCGGAAAAGGCATGCCGATTATCGTAGATTTCAATAGTGTGCAGGTGAAGCAGATCAGCCCAACCCAAGCGGACATTACCTTTGACTTTGATGAATTTAACTATCAAACGAAGTTGGCAAAAACGTCTATGACGCTCATTGATGGTACATGGTATCTGGATCAGGGCGTTTATGAAGTAGCGGAAACAGCATAAACAAACGGGAGAACTCCTAAAGCCACTTCCCTTAAGAAAACATATCAAAGAGAAAGCTGAAATCCTTTGTATTGTATGGATTTCAGCTTTTTTGTTTTCTTGTAAAGATGCCTTTAACAAGGGGGGCTTTTTTAATAAAGAAGAAACTAGCTTTTCATTTGCCATTTGACTGGTTTTGTCTTAGAATGGAAGAAAAATCGGAAAGAAAAGAGGAATATCTTTGAAAAAAGTCATTTTAGCGGCGCTGAACGCAAAATATATTCATTCCAATCTGGCATTGCGTTATCTGTCCCGTTTTCAGGATAATAACCGGAAACACTATGTAGAAACCATGGAATTTACCATCAATCAGCGGCTGAATTTCATTGCGGAGGAACTGTTCCGCAAACAGCCCGATGTGGTGCTGTTTTCCTGCTATATCTGGAATGTGGAGATGCTGCGGCAGCTTTGTCCCATTCTGAAAAAGATTATGCCGGACTGTGTCATTGGTTTTGGTGGCCCGGAAGTCAGCTACGAAAGCGAAACTTTCCTGCGGGAAAATCCGGCGGTGGATTTTGTCATGCGTGGGGAAGGGGAGCTTGTTTTCACAAAATATCTGGAACATCTGGACGCAGGAAATCCTGCCACTTTGGGGGAAATCGAAAGTCTGACTTATCGGCAGGGAGATGAAAT
Source organism: Anaerotignum lactatifermentans DSM 14214 (assembly GCF_900142265.1). Taxonomy (GTDB): domain Bacteria; phylum Bacillota; class Clostridia; order Lachnospirales; family Anaerotignaceae; genus Anaerotignum; species Anaerotignum lactatifermentans. The sequence continues at coordinate 18,637 of NZ_FRAH01000045.1, forward strand.
TTTCTCCACACCCCAAATGCATCCTATGGATTTGGCACTTCTGCCATTTCCTTATGAAGATGATTTCAGTGATGTGCAGAATCAGATCATATATTATGAATCTTCCAGAGGGTGCCCTTATCATTGCGGATACTGCTTGTCTTCTGTGGAAAATGGTGTGCGGTTTGTGCCGTTGGATAAGGTGCTGCCGGATTTGCAGAAATTTTTGGACAAAAATGTGCCCCAGGTGAAATTCATTGACCGTACATTCAACTGTAAAAAAAGTCACGCCATGGCCATCTGGAAATATCTTCATGAACATGACAATGGTGTGACCAATTTCCACTTTGAAATTACAGCGGATTTGATCGATCAGGAAACCATTGATTTCCTCAAAACTGTACGGAAAGGGCTGTTTCAGTTTGAAATCGGTGTCCAGTCCACCAATCCACAGACCATCCGTGCCATCAATCGTAATGTGGATTTTGCGGCTTTGTCGGAAATCGTGCAGCAGATCAAAGACGGCGGAAATATCCATCAGCATTTGGACTTGATTGCGGGTCTGCCTTATGAGGATTATGATTCTTTTGGATGTTCTTTCAACGATGTTTACGCTCTCCATCCGGAACAGCTGCAATTGGGATTTTTGAAGGTACTGAAAGGCTCTATGCTCCATCAGAAACAGAAAGAGTTTGAAATTGTTTATCACGACACGGCACCTTATGAAGTGCTGACCACCCATGAACTGCCTTACGCTGATACGCTGCGGCTGAAGTATGTGGAAGAAATGGTGGAGACCTATTATAACAGCGGACGTTTCCTGCATACCCTTGCATATCTGGTGCCATTATATGAAAGCCCCTTTGCATTTTTTGAGGCGCTGTCCCAGTTCTGGGTAGGGGAGAATTATCATTATCTGGGGTTGTCCAAAATGGGGCTCTTCGATGTGTTATGGCGGTTCGTGGAACAGAATCCAAAGGTGGACAAACGGAAATTGCAGTGGGAAATGAAGTTTGACATTGCCCTTCATGAAAAGCCTAAAAAACTGCCTGCATGGCTGGCTGTGACCAACGAAGAACAGTGGCATGACAAGGTGTTTGCTTTCTACGGCAATCCTGCTTTGTGGCAGAAATGCCTGCCTCATTACAAGAGCAACAAAGAAGCCATCCGCCAGACACATCTGGAAGTTTTCGGTGATGAGAAACAGAAAGCGGTACTTTTTGATTATGGCAAAAGAGATTTGCTGGGAAATGCGGAATACAAAATCATGGAAACGGCGGAAATCCAGGTCTGAATGAAATTTCGTTCGGGATGAATAAAAAAACATGCAAAAAAATGATAAAAAACCATTGACAAAAGAAAAAAACGGAATTACAATAGGAACAACTTTTCAAAAGAGCAAAGACGTGGAAGAGAAGAGTAGTTGGCAGAATACCTTTCAGAGAGTTTCCGATTGGTGGGAAGGAAACAGGGATATGTTGATGAAGATGGTCTTGGAGTCGTATGGTCGAGCCAGTGGGGTTAGATCATAACGGGCGCACCCGTTACAGTGCCAGAGTATAACCCGTTTTTGTCGGGCGTACTTGTTGAGGTCTGCTTCGTGAGGAGCGGATGAATTTAGGTGGTACCACGAAATAATGCTTTCGTCCTAATGTGCATGAATATGCAATAGGACGGAAGCTTTTTTTATTGCCGAAAGGAGAAAATATACATGATAAAGTTGGAGAAGGTAAGCAAAACCTTCCGCACCGGCAGCGGAGAAGTCCATGCCGTAAGGGAGGTAAGTTTGAATATTGAACAGGGTGAGATTTTTGGTATCATCGGGTTTTCTGGTGCCGGAAAATCCACACTGGTACGATGCATCAACCTGTTGGAACGTCCCACAGAAGGTACTGTGACCGTAGACGGCACGGAACTGACAAAGCTGGATGAAAAACGGCTGCGGGAAGTACGCAGAAAGATCGGTATGATCTTCCAGCATTTCAATCTGCTTCGTTCCAGAACCGTATATGACAACATCGCCTTTCCACTGAAGAAAAGCAGTTTGTCCAAAGAGGAAAAACACAAGAAAATTTTATCTCTGCTGGAACTGGTTGGGCTGTCTGATAAAAAAGACGCTTATCCTTCTCAGCTTTCCGGTGGTCAGAAACAGAGAGTTGCCATTGCCAGAGCATTGGCAAATGACCCTAAAGTGCTGCTGTGTGACGAAGCTACCAGCGCACTGGACCCTCAGACCACAAAATCCATTTTGCACCTGCTGAAACAGGTCAATGAAAAACTGGGCATCACCATTGTAATCATCACCCATGAAATGGCAGTGGTCAAAGACATTTGTGACCGGGTAGCCATCATGGAACTGGGACGTGTGGTGGAAGAAGGCGCCACAGAGGATGTATTTGTTCATCCCAAAGAAAAAGTTACCAAAGACTTTATCAGCACCGCCGGCAATGTGGATAAGATTTATGAACTCATCGATGAAGGCAACGACCTGACAAAACTGCAGGAAGGCGAAAAAATGGTAATGTTGACCTATTCCGCTAACAACGCAGGGGAGCCGGTGATTTCTTATCTGGCAGAAGCCTTTGATGTGAAAGCCAACATCATTTACGGCAACATCGACATCCTGAAAGGCAAGACCATCGGGAAACTGGTTGTGACCCTCAGCGGAAAGCCGGAAAATATGGAAAAAGCATTGGCATATATCGAAGAAAGAAAAGTAGAACTGGAGGTCATTAAGGCATGAATATCTTATATCAAATCGCACCGAATCTGGAAGCCTTGGGTTCGGAACTTGTAAAATGTATCGGGCAGACCTTCCAGATGCTCATCATCTCCGGGGTCATTGCCTTTGTATTGGGTCTGTTTTTAGGGGTGTTGCTTATCGTTACCAAAAGCGACGGCATCATGGCAAATCCGGTATTGTATAAAATTCTGGATAAGATCATCGACGTGATCCGTTCCATCCCCTTTATCATTCTGATGGTGCTGCTGATTCCTGTAAGCCGTGCCATTGTAGGTACAGGTTCCGGTGTTACCGGTTCTTATGTAGCACTGATTGCAGGTACTGTTCCATTCTTTGCCAGACAGATTGAATCCGTACTGGCGGATGTGGACTACGGTCTGGTGGAAGCCAGCGCTTCCATGGGATTTTCTCCGCTGGAAATCATTTTCAGTGTATATCTGAAAGAAAGTATCCCCGGTATCACCCGTGTGACCATGATTACTTTTGTCAGCCTTATCGGTATCACAGCTATGGCTGGTGCCATCGGTGCCGGCGGTCTGGGGGACTTTGCCATCCGTTACGGTTACCAGATGGGTTACCGTGATATGATTTGGGTAACTGTTATCATCATTCTGATCATCATCAGCGTGATTCAGGGTGTGGGCAATCTCATCATTCGGAGAACCACACATTGACATTGCTTTGAAATGGGAAACTATTTTAAGGATATAGAACATAAATTGTAACATAAGAAAGGGAGTAGAAAACTATGAAGAAAAATGCGAAAAAATGGATTGCAGCAGCTTTGGCAACAGCAGCAACAGTATCTCTGACCGCTTGCGGCGGCAGTGCAGACACACAGGAAGCAACAGCAGACAGCGGCGAAACCACTGTTGTAAAAGTTGGTGTGGTTGGGGAATACAACGCCCAGTGGGATACCATCAATGAACTGCTGGCAGATGACGGCATTCAGGTGGAACTGGTAAAATTCACAGACTATGCAGCACCTAACCGTGCACTGAACGACGGTGAAATCGACCTGAACGCATTCCAGCACAAAGCATTCCTGGCAAATGATATTGAACAGAAAGGTTATGACATCGTAGACATCGGCGATACCATCATCGCACCTCTGGGTATCTACAACAACAAAGACAAGATTTCTTCCATTGAAGATATCAAAGACGGCGATGTCATCGCGATCCCCAGCGACCTGACAAACGGCGGTCGTGCACTGAAACTGCTGGAAGCAGCTGGTCTGATTGAATGTGACCCTGCAAAAGGTGTTGTTCCTACAAAAGCAGACATTACAAAATACAACAAACAGATTGAAATCATGGAAGCAGAATCTGCAACACTGGCAAACCTGCTGCCTGACTGCGCAGCAGCTGTTATCAACGGCGGCAATGCTTACACAGCAGGTCTGAATCCTGTGACAGACACCATCTTTGTAGAAGATGTAAATCCCGAAACAAACGCAGCAGTATCTGATCTGGTAAATGTCATTGCTGCTCGTACAGAAGATAAAGACAACGAAGTATACAAAAAAATCGTAGAAGCTTACCAGACACCCGAAGTACAGAAAACCATTGAAGACGAATACCAGGGCGCATTTGTATGTGCATGGGAAGGCGCAGAATAATCTCAAAGAACACAAGAGCAGGTCGGAATGCCCGACCTGTTTTCTTTGAAGGGCAGAAAGGATGAAAATTATGGCAGTAAAACCTTATGTATTGGCTGAAAAAGCATATTTGACAGATTTGCGGCGGCATTTTCACGCACACCCGGAAGTAAGCCTCAAGGAATATGAAACATGCAAGAAAATCGAAGCGGAATTGGACAGCATGGGGATTCCTCACAAACGCATTGGAGAAACAGGTGTGTACGGCTGGATTGACGGGAAGAAAGCAGGAGACGGCGTAACCGTTGCCCTGAGAGCAGATATTGACGCACTGGCAATGGATGACTTAAAAGAAGTATCTTACCATTCCCAGAATGCAGGTGTTTGCCATGCCTGCGGACATGATGCCCATACAGCAACACTGCTGACAGCGGCAAAAATTCTGAAAGCAAAAGAAAATGAATTTTCTGGTCAGGTGCGTTTGTTCTTCCAGCAGGCAGAAGAAATCGGCCAGGGTGCCAGACAGTTTGTGCAGGCAGGTCTGCTGGATGGTGTGACCCGTGTATTTGGTGCCCATGTGACAAGTCATCTGGACAGCGGAAAGATTTCTCTGACAGCTGGCCCGCAGAATGCAAGCTGTGACTACTTTAAAATTCAGATTCATGGCAAAGGCGCTCACGTTTCTACACCACAGTTGGGGGTAGACGCGCTGTATATCGCATCTCAGATTGTGGTACAGCTTCAGACCATCGTTTCCAGAAATACAGACCCTCTGGAAACCGTTGTGGTTGGCGTTGGTAAATTAGAGGCAGGTACCCAGTACAACATCGTAGCAGAACATGCCGTGCTGGAAGGCACTACCCGCAGTTTTCTGCCGGAAGTACGGAAATTCACCAATGACCGCGTGGTAAGAATTGCGAAAGAAACAGCTGCATTGTATGGTGCGGAAGCGGAAGTGGAATTTTTGGATTTTGCGGCACCTCTGGTAAATGATGCAAAGGCAGTAGAAGAAGTAACTGCTGTGACAGCAGAATTTTTGCCGAGAGAAGACATCATTTCTGATTTCCAGAAAGCATTGGGTGCTGATGACTTTGCCGATTATCTGGCAGTGACAAGAGGGATGTATGCTTTTGTGGGCACCAGAAGTGCTAAGGACCCGCATACAGCTGTTGCTCATCACCATGGTTTGTTTGACGTGGATGAGGAAGGATTGCTTATTTCCTGCAATGTATATGTAGATTATGCCCTTTGGGTATTAAATGAAAAACCAGAAGCATAAAACAGAGAGAAAAGCCTGAACAGTGAAAGCTGAGGGCTTTTCTTTTTTTATGAGAAAAAATGATTTACAGAGATTTTACATGACCTTTATGGTTTTTTGACAGAAACATGTTTTAATGGCATTGTTGGGAAATAGAAAGAGGAGGTTATGTAACAATGAAAAAAAGAGTATTTACAGCGGCTTTGCTGACAGCGATGGTTTTACAGAGCATCCCTGCCTTTGCTGCGGAATATGAAGCAACAGCTTATGATGTATCCATTGCGGACGAATTAAAAGTGCCCTTTGCCGATTCCAAAGAGGGGTATTTTGAAGGCGGTCTGGTGACAGGTTTCGGTTCCGCAGTGACATTCAAAGGCTATAATGAAGCAGGTGAAATGCAGTTTTATGCAGTGACAGACAGAGGTCCCAATGCGGATGCACCCAAATATGAAAAAGACGGAACACAGACAGAAGCAAAGATTTTCCCTTGCCCGGAATTCACCCCCAGCATTGGGATTGTGACTATTAAGGATAATGGCGCTGTTGTGGATGAAGCCATTACACTGAAAGATGCAGAAGGAAACGAAATTTCCGGTCTGCCTCTGGAACCCGGTCAGGTTGGGGCAACGGGAGAAAGAGCACTGGATATGCAGCTTAATGATATCGGCTATGATAATGAAGGTCTGGACACAGAAGGCATTGCCGTAGATGCAGACGGTAATTTCTGGCTGTGTGACGAATATGGTCCTTTTATTGTAAAGACAGATGCCAATGGTAAGATTCTGGAAAAATATGCGCCCGGTGAAGGTTTGCCGGAAATTTTGCAGTACCGTATTCCTAACAGAGGTTTTGAAGGTTTGACCATCACACCCAATGGTACAGTGATGGCTTCTGTGCAGAGTGTACTGGATGTAAACGGCGAAACAGACGACACTGCTTGCTTTACCAGAATTGTGGCTCTTGACCCTGAAACAGGTGATACAAAAATGTATGCGTATCCTGTAGATTTGAGCCAGTACAGCGCACCTTCCAACTGCAAGATTGGTGATATTTATGCAGTGGATGATGATACACTGCTGGTCATTGAACAGGGCAAACTGGCAGACAAGACCATGTCTAATAAAATTTATCAGGTGGATTTGTCCAAAGCTACAGACATTTCTGACATGACTGTAGACGGTAAGGCATTGGAATATGCTTCTGCAGAAGAATTGCAGGATGATGTTGTGTTCGCGGAAAAAGAACTGCTGCTGGATTTGCGTGATTATGGCTGGACAGCAGAAAAAGCGGAAGGTTTGTGCATGGTTGATGAAAATACCATTGCAGTCATCAATGACAATGACTTTGGTATCGTTACCGTAACAGAAGATGCTGCAAACGAAGACGCTGACATTACCGACTATGTATACGACGCAGCAACAGGCACATTTACAAAAGACGGCACAGCAGCAGACGTGAAGGTTTCCATTGGGGAAAACACAGAGCCTGCACAGATTTGGACATTCCAGAAAACAGAAGAACCTGCAGCAGAAACTTCCTATATCAGCATCCGCAACGGTGTATTGCAGGCACAGGAAGGCGGCAAAACATACGGTGTGGATTTTGACAGCGAAAAACAGCAGGTTGTATTGACAACGGGTGGTACATATACAGCAACAGGCAAAGAAGATACCCAGAAAACTTTGACAGAAGTGGGGGAAGCATCTGCTTGGAAAATTGTGCTGGATGGCACAGCGCTGGATATTCCCGTATATCATATCAATGGTTATAACTATGTAGACCAGCAGGCTTTGGAAGCTGCACTGGCATAAAAAGGCTCATACGCAATCAATATACCCATACCAGAAAAAGGCTTTGCCCAAAGCAACTTCCCCTTAAGAAAACATTGATTTTTCTTTTCCTTGATTTCTTAAGGGGAATTGCGACGGCTGTCTTCAGAAGAAAACATACCCAATATAATCTCAGTAAAAATAAGAAAGCTGAAATCCTTTGTATGATAAGGATTTCAGCTTTCTTTGTTTTCTTATGAAGATGCCCCATGGGGCAGGGCTTTTTTCTTGTGGAAAAACAAAATCCTGTGGTACAATGTCAAAAAAAGATTGGGGGATAAGAGATGAAAAAAACACCTTGGATGTTGGGATACTGGACATTGCTGCGGATGTCTATCAGAATGAAAAAGAAATTGCCAGTATATATGCCCACAAGAGAATTTATTGACGGGTGTTGGAGATTAGCGTTTTTGGATGATATGGTCTGCCGTCATGAGTTGAATGGTGTAGTGATCAAAGGGGAGCCTATTGTTTTTCCGCCGAAAAAGGAATCTATTCCTTATCGGTATAAGCTTTTTTTGGAAATGTACGGGGAAGATACGGCAGAGGTATGGAAAAAAGCATACAGTAAAACATGGAAGCGGGCAAAGGCATTGAGGGGAAAATGACAATGTGATATACTAAAGACATGTATTTAGACAAAGACAAAGAGGAGGTTTTCAAATGAAGATCGGTATTTTGGGCCCGGGGAATATTGCGGAAAAAATGGCATACACCATCAATCATATGGAGGATGCCCAGTGTTATGCCATTGCATCCAGAGATTTGGAACGGGCAAAGGCATTTGCGGAAAAATTCGGTATTCCGAAGGCGTATGGTTCTTATGAAGAATTGGCAAAAGATCCGGATGTGGAACTGATTTATATTGCGGTGCCGCATTCCCATCACTATATGTATATGAAAATGTGTCTGGAACACGGAAAACCTGTATTGTGTGAAAAAGCCTTTACAGCAAATGCTGCCCAGGCAAAAGAAATTCTGGAACTGTCCAAGGAAAAAGACGTATTTGTTGGAGAAGCCATTTGGACAAGATACATGCCTTCCAGAAAAATCATTGATGATGCCATTGCCGCAGGCAAAATCGGGGAAGTCAATTTTGTAACGGCAAATCTGGGATATAATATCCAGCATGTACGCCGTTTGACAGACCCGGAACTGGCTGGTGGTGCACTGCTGGACGTAGGCATCTATCCTTTGTCCTTCATTGCCATGATTCTGGGGGATGAAGTGGCAAGTATCACTTCTTCCTGCGTGAAAACAGAAACAGGCGTAGACGCACAGAATGCTGTTATCCTTACATACAAAAACGGCAAAATGGCCATTGCCCACAGCGGTATGCTGGGACCTACAGAACAGTTTGGCATTGTCTACGGTTCCAAAGGGTATTTGGTGGCGGAAAATATCAACAATGTTGACCGCGTCTGCATTTATGACAATGACAGAAAACTGGTGGAAGCCATTGATATGCCGGAACAGATTACCGGTTTTGAAGATGAAGTACGTGCATCTATGAAAGCCATTCGGGAAGGCAAAATCGAATGTGAACAGATGCCGCACAGCGAAATCCTGCGGATGATGGAACAGATGGACAGCCTGCGGGAAGCATGGGGCATTCGGTATCCTTTTGAATAAGAAAAGAAGAACATGGAAAAGATAGACTGTATGGATGCATGCAGTCTATTTTTTGAGGAAAAATTACGAAATTCTAAGAAAACTTTTCCTTTCCATACTTTTCTTTATGATGAATTTATAGTATAATTCTGTAGAATATTTGTATACGATGGTTTGAGAATAAGGGTGAATATATGGCGACTTTAAAGGATATTGCGGCATTAGCCGGTGTCTCGCCTTCTACTGTTTCCCGTGTTTTGCAGGAAGATGCTACATTGTCGGTGACGGAGCAAACAAGGGAGAGAATCCGGCAGGCGGCACAGGAGCTCGGTTATGTGAAGCCGCAAAGAAAAAATATACAAAAAAATGTATCGAATGAAAGTAGGAAATATTGCGTAGGCATTGCCCAGATGGCTGTACAGGAAACACCTGAAGAGTGGTATTGTATGGTTTTGAAAAATGCTGTGGAGCAGGCTTGTTTTGCCAGAAATCTGGAAACAGTACCATTGTTTTTGGCAGAGGGATTGTCTGCAAAAGAAATTGGCAGAGAACTGCAGGGTATCATTGCCATTGGCGTTTTTCCAGAACATGTGATTCAGCAGCTGCGGACATATACGGAAAACATTGTCTTTTTAGGGGATGGTCCCGACGACAGCAAATATTACAGTGTTGTGCCACACCATACTTTAGCCATTGAGTTGGCACTGAATCATTTGTTTGCCAATGGACATCGGAAAATTGCTTTTATTGGCAGCAAAAATAAAAAGGAAGCTGCTTTATTTGAAATGCAGATGTTTGCCTTCCTCCATGCCATGTCATGCAAAGGAGAAGTTGGCAGCATTGTGGAATACGGCGGCAGTCAGGAAGAAGTGAAATCTTCTTTGAAAGATATGTGCGAACGTATTCAACCGACGGCTTTGCTGTTGGGAGCAGGGGTATCTGCCGGTGCGGTTGTGTATACACTGCGGGAAATGGGCATTTCCATACCAGAGGATATGAGTGTTGTGGCTTGCAGCATGACCAGACAACAGGATTGTTACGGTATTCCCCTAACAGCAGTACAGATCATGCGGCAGGAAATGGCAGAAGCGGCATTGTTTTGGCTGGAGCAAATGTGGGCTGGAGATCAATATCCCAAAAAGGCACTGGTACCAAGCAAATTGGAAGACAGAGGCAGTGTACGCTCACTGCTTTCCTAACTTAAAATTTTGTTGAAAATATACGTGTTTTTGAATTTCCAAAGGGAAATGGTATTTTGAGTATATGGAATAGAAAGAATAGAAAGCTGAAATCCTATGAACTGCACCCCATTTGTTAGACAGTATGATATACTGAATAACAAGTGGGGTGATTTTTATGCCAAAAGGAGTACCAAATAAACGATATACACCAGAATTCAAGCAACTGGTGGTAGAAACGATGCGGGAAGAAGGTCTAAGTCTCAGTGAAACCATGAGAAGATTTAATATCAACTGTCTCGGTATTATTAAGCGCTGGGAGCGCATCTATCTTGAGGAGGGTCCAGAAGGTTTAGCGGTAGAACGACGGGGACGTAAAAATACAGGACAGCCAGCAAAGCTGCCTAAAGAGATAGAGGAAGATTTGATTGCGGAAAATCAACGGCTGCGAGCGGAAA
>NZ_FRAH01000055.1 GCF_900142265.1 Anaerotignum lactatifermentans DSM 14214
CAGATATGAAACGGCAATAAAAGAATACATCAAAAATCAGCTGGAAGATGATATTATGAATGATCAAATAAGTTTAAAGGAATTTACAGACCCGTTCACGGGTGAGCCGGTGAAATAAGGCATAAAAAGTGCCCCCGAGTAGGGGGCAGCCAGAGTTAAAAGTGTGGTTGCCAGACTATTCAATGCCCCCTTTAGGGGGCTACCACAAGAGATAGACCCTTATAGGGTCTGATCAAACCACCCGTTCAACGGGTGGTTTTGATTTTGCAGCAAACTTTTACAGAAATGTGGTTGCGTCCGTCCTTAAAAAATGGTTAAATGAAGGAGAGAACATGCACTAGGAGGGAATGGAATGAAACAACTGGTTTATCATTACTGCAGCTTATCGACCCTTTTGAATATATTGGAACATAAGACCATCCGTTTATCTGATATCAATAAACAAAACGATACCAATGAAAGCAAGGCGCTTCTGCATATCACCCGCAATCGCGCTATTCAGATTATGCTTTCCCGTCCGGGGGTAGACAGTGATCAGACTTTTGGGGGTTTGACTTATCGGGAATTCATTGTATACCTCATTGATAAAATGATTGAACATGTAAAGGGATATAAGGATTTGATGGCATATATCGCATGCTTTTCTGAGTCTGACGACTATCTGGCACAATGGAGGGGGTACGCGGATAACGGCAGAGGGGTTGCCATTGGTTTTGACGTGGAAACCATTGAACGGCTCATTGAGCAGATTCCTGATGCCCAGTTGGAATTTCGTAAGGTGCATTATATCGACACCAATAAGAACGTTATGGACTGTGACACCACCCAATGCAATCTGAGTTTGAACCGTCATGCGGCAAAACTGGTGGAAACATTGTTTTCTTACATGGAGAGAAATGAAACGAAGCAGATTCTGGATGGTACCTATCTGGATTCTCAGGCAGGGCACTGGTTCATTCCTTTGCTGCAGGATTCTTTCTTCTATAAAGATGATTCCTTTGCGGAGGAGGATGAATGGCGGCTGATTTTGAAAGATGAAATCATCAAAAGCGAAAGCGATTGGGAAAATATATACAATTGGAAACGTACAGGACATTCCATCAGACCGGCAATGAAACGCCTTTTTCCGAAGGCACTGGAATTCCGTGTGGAGGATAATGACATTGTTTCTTATATGGATATGGATTTTTCTGATGGGGATTATATGCATAATGATATGATTCGGGAAATCGTCATTGGACCGAACTGTCGCCTGGAGGAAGAAGATGTATTCCAGCTGCTTGGTCATTTTGGCTTTGATACGGCAGATGTCAAAATTCGTAAATCAGATTCTTCTTATCGTATTTGAATAGAGAATGAAAATGGCTGTTTGTGGGCAATCTTCCACAGACAGCTTTTTTTACATGAAAATAACCAAAAACAATCAAACTTAGTCAATTTCAATAAAAATAAGTCAATTTTTTTGTGACCTAATATGATTGATTTTGAACAAATTTGATTATATAATAAATCCAAGTTAAAACTATTTCAAATTCAGTCACTGGAGGTGAGGCTGTGATTTACACAGTTACCTTTAATCCATCTTTGGATTATATCGTGGAAGTACCCTCCTTTCAGATGGGTATGACCAACAGAACAACATCAGAAAGTATTTTTCCTGGTGGAAAGGGCATCAACGTTTCCATGGTGCTGCAAAATCTCGGCGTAGAAAGTACAGCACTGGGATTCACTGCCGGATTTGTAGGCGATGAAATCTGCCGCCTGTTACAGGAAAAAGGGTGCCATACAGCATTCAAGACTTTGCCAGAAGGATGCAGCCGCATCAATGTGAAATTGAAATCTGCGGACGGCACAGAAATCAATGCCAGAGGTCCAGTCATTACAGAAGAAGCATTGGAGCAGCTGATGCAAAAACTGGATATGCTGGAAAAAGGCGATGTGCTGGTTCTGGCAGGAAGCATTCCTACAGGTCTGCCGGCAACCATTTATCAGGATATTCTCCATCGTCTGGCTGGCAAAGAAATCCTGACCGTTGTGGATGCTACAGGCAATCTGCTTTGCAATGTATTGGAACATCATCCGTTTTTGATCAAACCCAATCATCATGAACTGGGTGAGATTTTTGACGTAACCATTGATGATATGGAAAAGGTCAAAATTTATGCCGGAAAACTGCAGGAACAGGGCGCAAGAAACGTACTGGTTTCCATGGGCGGAAAAGGTGCGGCTCTGCTGACAGAAAAAGGCGATTTTTATCATTTGCCTGCCCCTGAGGGAAAACTGGTGAACAGTGTTGGCGCAGGCGATTCCATGGTAGCTGGATTTTTGGCAGGCTGGCTGGAAAGCGGAGATTATGCCCATGCCTTTAAGATGGGGATTTCTGCAGGCAGTGCCAGCGCTTTCAGCGAAAATCTGGCAACAAAAGAAGAAGTATTGGCTTTGTATAAAAAGTTAAAATAAAGGGAGGGGACCCACATGCGTATTACAGATTTGCTGGATCGCCGCAGTATTGCCCTTGATGCAAAACCGGCGTCCAAGAAAGAAGCTTTGGACACAGTTATTCAGTTGATGATCGACAGCGGTAAAATTAAAGATGCAGAAGCTTACCGTAAAGAAGTTTATCGCAGAGAAGAAGAAGGAACAACAGGTATTGGCGAAGGACTGGCAATTCCTCACGGGAAAGGCGAATTCGTAGAAAAACCTGGTCTGGCTGCACTGGTTGTACCAGAAGGCGTTGATTTTGAATCTCTGGACGGAGAACCTGCAACACTGATTTTCCTGATCGCTGCTCCTAATACAGCAGATAATGTGCATCTGGATGTATTGAGCAAACTTTCCGTTATGATGATGGATGAAAATTTTGCGGATAGCTTGAGAAACGCAAAAACAGTAGATGAATTCCTGAAAGTCATCGACGATGCGGAAGAAGCAGAAAATGAAGAAAAAACAGAAGAAGCGCCTGTAGAAACAACTGCAGCGGCAGCACCTGTTTGCAAAGTTCTGGCAGTTACTTCCTGCCCTACAGGTATCGCGCACACTTACATGGCTGCGGAAGGTCTGGAAAAAGCAGCAAAAGCAAAGAACTGCACCATTAAAGTAGAAACCCGCGGCAGCGGCGGTGCGAAAAATGTGTTGACTGCGGAAGAAATCGCAGCAGCTGACTGCATCATCGTTGCAGCAGATACACAGGTGCCTATGGATCGTTTCCATGGCAAACCGGTAATTTCCTGCCACGTAGCAGATGGTATCAGCAAAGCAGAAGAACTGCTGGACGAAGCGATCTCCGGCAAAGTACCTCTGTATCAGGCAGAAACAAAACCTCAGGAAACAGTGAAAGCAAGCGGCTCCGTTGGTCATAAAATCTATATGCAGCTCATGAACGGTGTATCTCATATGCTTCCTTTCGTTGTTGGCGGCGGTATCCTCATTGCCATTGCCTTCCTGATTGATGGTCTGTGCGTAGATATGACAACATTGCCTGCAGATATGCGTGCCAACTTCGGTACCATCACACCAGCTGCGGCACTGTTCAAACAGATCGGCGGTGTGGCATTTGCCTTCATGCTGCCTGTATTGGCTGGTTTCATTGCCATGAGTATCGGTGACAGACCTGGTCTGGCGCTGGGCTTTGTAGGCGGTTCCATCGCAGCTTCCGGCAGCTCTGGATTCCTGGGTGCTCTGGTAGCAGGTTTCCTGGCAGGTTATACAATCGTTTTCCTGCGTAAGATTTTCGATAAACTTCCTGAAGCATTGGAAAAAATCGCTCCTGTATTGCTGTATCCTCTGTTCGGTATCCTGATTGTAGGTCTGATTATGTACTTCGTAGTAGAACCTCCTGTTGGTGCGCTGAATACAGCCATGAATACAGCTCTGACAAACATGAGTGGCACAAGCAAAGTGCTGCTGGGTATTCTGGTAGCTGGTATGATGTCCATCGATATGGGTGGCCCCTTCAACAAGGCTGCTTACGTATTCGGTACAGCTTCCATTGCAGCAGGCAACTACGACATTATGGCAGCAGTTATGGTCGGCGGTATGGTACCTCCTTGTGCCATCGCGCTGTCCACCATCCTGTTCAAAAAGAAATATACAAAACAGGAACGTGAATCCGGTCCGACTAACTTCATCATGGGTCTGGCATTCATCACAGAAGGTGCAATTCCTTTTGCAGCATCTGACCCTCTGCGTGTACTGCCTTCCTGTATCGTAGGTTCTGCACTGGCAGGCGCACTGTCCATGGCATTTGACTGCACACTGATGGCTCCTCACGGCGGCATCTTCGTATTCCCTGTTGTAGGCAATGCATTGATGTATCTGGCTTCTCTGGTAGCAGGTACAGTTGTGGCAGCAGTACTGCTGGGTATTTTGAAAAAAGATGTAACAGAATAAGTTTGCATAGATTTGCGGCAAAGCCCTGTGCTTTGCCGCTTTCCCTTTTTCTGGATTTCGTTTCTGGTTGATTTTGACTGTTTTTGCATGATATAATGACAAAAAGGGAGGCTTTTATATGTTGACAGAACAACGATATGAAAAAATTCTCGATTTGGTAAATGAGAAAAAAAGTGTGACCGTCAAAGAAATGACGGAATTGCTGGAAAGTTCTGAATCCACCATCCGCAGGGATTTGACTGTACTGCATAAAAAAGGACGTCTGGTGAAGGTATTCGGCGGTGCCGTTGCCATTGATATGGAATACCGTACCAAAGATGAGGAAGTCAATCGCAGAGAAGACGAGAATAAAGAGGCAAAGGAGCAGATTGCCCGTTTTGCAGCATCTTTGATTCGGGCAGATGATTTTGTATTTCTGGATGCAGGCACCACGACAGCTTGGATTCCAGACTTTTTGATAGAAAAATCCGCTGTTTTTGTGACAAATGGCATTGCCCATGCCAAAAAGCTGGCAAGACTTGGCGTGGAGGTCCATTTGTTGGGCGGTGAATATAAATCTTCTACAGAAGCCATTGTGGGGGATGAAGCTGTGGAACAGCTGCGGCGGTATCATTTCACAAAAGGCTTTTTCGGTACAAACGGCATTGGAAAGACAGCAGGCTATACCACACCGGACATTCGGGAAGCGTCTTTGAAGCGCTGTGCAGCCCAGCAGAGCCGGGAAACTTATATTCTGGGTGACAGCAAAAAATTCAACCGCATGAGTGCCGTAAGCTTTTGTGATTTTTATGACGCCACTGTGATTACAGAAGAAATCCTGCCCGAGTTTGCCCGCTGCAGCAATATATTAAAAGCAGAATGATTTTTTCAAAAGGATTGCGGCGAAGTGTTGAACCTGTCACCGTTGTATGGTATAATCATCGACGGCAATAAAATTTCAGGTTTTGTGTCGAAACAAAAGAGGAACGGTGAGGGGAAATGGTTGGACATTTCCCTTTTTACAGGTTTCCGTGTGCTCGCTGCATGTCGGAAAATATATGTGGAAATTTTATGCGGTTTATGATACATTATAAATTAAGGAGGCTGTTTGCATGTATAAGAGAATTGTGCTGAAACTGAGCGGAGAAGCACTGGCAGGAGATAAGGAAGGCGTTTCCTTCGATGACGCAGTCGTTTCCGGTCTGGTGAAACAGATTCGTCAGGTAATGGAAATGGGAACACAGGTATGTCTGGTGGTAGGCGGCGGTAACTTCTGGAGAGGCAGAAGTGCTGACAGCGCCATGGACAGAACAAAAGCAGACCAGATCGGTATGCTGGCAACTGTGATGAATGCCATTTATCTGGCCGACGCATTCCGTCAGCAGGGAACAAAAGCGGTGATTCAGACACCCGTTGTATTTGGCACAATGACAGAACTGTTCTCCAAAGACAGTGCACTGGCACATCTGGAAAACGGTGAAGTATTGATTTTTGCAGCAGGATTGGGACATCCTTTCTTCTCTACAGACACTATCACAGCACTGCGTGGCGCAGAACTGGATGTAGACGGTCTGTTCTTTGCGAAGAATATCGATGGCGTATATGATGACGACCCTGCAAAGAATCCCAACGCGAAAAAATTAGATGTGATCACATCCGAAGATATCGTGAAAAAGAATCTGAAGGTCATTGACACATCTGCAGCAGCGCTTTGTTTTGAAAGAAAAATTCCGGTAGTTATTTTCGGCTTGAATGAAGAAAACAGCATTATGCGTGCAGTCAAAGGCGAAAAAATCGGTACATTGGTAACAGTATCTTAAGATTGATCATTTAGGAGGAATCGATATGGCATCTGAAGCAACAAAAATTTACGACGAAAAAATGACAAAAACTCTCGCCGCATTGGACAGTGATTATGCTACGATTCGTGCGGGCCGTGCAAACCCTCATGTATTGGATAAAATCATGGTAGATTACTATGGTGCGCCTACTCCCATCAATCAGGTAGGGAACATCACTGTACCCGAACCTCGTATGATCCAGATTCAGCCTTGGGACGGCTCCATGCTCAAAGCCATTGAAAAAGCGATCAACGCTTCTGAACTGGGTATCCACCCCGGCAATGACGGGAAAGTAATCCGTCTGATTTTCCCTGAACTGTCTGAAGAACGCAGAAAAGAACTGAATAAAGACGTTAAGAAAAAAGCAGAAGCATCCAAAGTTGCGATCCGCAACATCCGTCGTGATGCTCTGGACGCTTTCAAAAAACAGGAAAAGAAAAAAGAAATCACAGAAGATATTCTGAAAGATCTGGAAGAAGAAATGCAGAAACTGACAGATAAATACATCGCAGATATCGACAAAAAATGCGATGATAAATGCAAGGACATTCTGTCTGTTTGATTTTTCAAAATTACTGCCCCTCTCATTGCAGAGGGGCTTTGTTACATGGAGGGGAAAAAATGTTTTTTCAGCAAACAGAAACAAATAACTACGAAATTGATATGGAAAGAGTGCCCCAGCATATTGCCATCATCATGGATGGCAACGGCAGATGGGCAAAGAAGCGTTTCCTGCCCAGAAAAGCAGGGCACAAGGCAGGTGCAGAAGCACTGGAACGGATCATTGAGGATTGCCGTGACCTGGGCGTAAAACATCTGACAGTATACGCTTTTTCCACAGAAAACTGGAAACGTTCTCAGGAAGAAGTTGACGCTATCATGGATTTGCTGCGCCAGTACCTGAAAAACTATTTCAAAAAATTCCTGAAAGACGACATTCGCTTGAATGTTATCGGGGATATTCATCGTCTGGATCAGGATATTCAGGACAGCATTCTGGAAATCGAAGATCTTTCTAAAGATAAAACAGGTCTGTTTGTCCATATCGCATTGAACTATGGCGGACGTGATGAATTGCGCAGAGCCATCACAAAAATTGCTGCGGAAGTGGAACAGGGAAATCTGAAAGCGGAAGATATCACAGAAGAAATGATCAGTGATCATCTGGATACAGCAAACGTACCCGACCCTGAACTGGTGATCCGTACCAGCGGGGAAGAAAGAATCAGCAACTTCCTGCTGTGGCAGATTGCATACTCTGAATTTTTCTTTACAGATACCCTTTGGCCTGACTTCAATAGAGCCTCTTTGGAAGAAGCCATTTATTATTATCAGAACAGAGAACGCCGTTTTGGCGGTAGATAAAAAGAGGTGAAACAGATGAAAACAAGAATCATTTCTGCTGTGATCCTCGTGCCTTTGCTGCTGTTTTTCGTCATCAGCGGGGGGATTTGGCTGAAAGTCGCCGTGGGATTTCTTGGACTGGTTGGTATGCATGAATTTTACCAGGCATTTTCCAAAGAAAACAAAAGCCTGCATGTGATTTGTTATGCCTTCGCTTTGTTCTATATGATTTTCATAGAGGACATCATCAACGGGAATAATTATTTCAATATTTTTGTTTCTGTGTTTATGGTGGTACTTCTGATCTATACGGTATTGTATCATAACCATACCAATGCTTTGGAATGCATGACAGGATTTTTCGGCTTTTTCTATGCCTGCTTCCTGTTGTCCCATATCTATCTGGTAAGAGAATATACTTATGGGAAACTGCTGGTTTGGCTGGCGTTCATTGCCGCTTTCGGCTGTGATACAGGGGCATATTTCGCAGGGATCACATTTGGGAAACATAAGCTCATTCCCACACTGAGCCCTAAGAAAACCATTGAAGGTTCCATCGGCGGTATTGTGACAGCAACCGTTCTGGCACTGCTCTATGGCTGGTGGTTACAGCGTTCTTTCACAATGGATGGCGTAAATATCCTGCTCCTTTGCGGGCTGACAGGATTCTTCGGCTCTTTCCTGGCGCAGATCGGTGACCTGGCTGCTTCTGCCATGAAGCGTCTGACAGGCATCAAGGACTTCGGGAAACTGATTCCTGGACATGGCGGTGTGCTGGATCGTTTTGACAGCGTCATTTTGACAGCGCCTGCCGTATACTATATAATGTTGTTTTTGATTGATGTACAAGTATGATATAGAGGTGGAAAATATGAGAACAATCTCTATTTTGGGCTCTACCGGCTCCATTGGCACACAGACACTGGAAGTTGTGGAAGTGCTGGGAGATATTCAGGTAGGTGCCATCAGCGGCAATCATAATATTAAGCTGCTGGAAGAACAGGCAAGAAAATTCCGTCCCAGGCTGGTTTCCGTTATGGACGAGGATAACGCTAAAGAATTAAAAAGCCGTTTGGCAGACACCAACTGCAAAGTGGTAGCTGGTATGGATGGTCTGGTGGAAGCGGCAACCCTTGCGGAAGCAGATACCGTTGTGACATCTGTTGTGGGCAATGTGGGTCTGCGTCCTACTTTCGAAGCCATTTCCGCAGGAAAAAATATCGCTTTGGCAAATAAGGAAACTTTGGTTTCCGCAGGGCAGCTGGTCATGGATCTGGCAAAGAAAAAAGGCATTTCCATTTATCCAGTAGACAGTGAACATTCTGCCATTTTCCAGTCTTTGCAGGGCAATAAAGACAATCAAATCCGTCGTATCCTGCTGACAGCCTCCGGTGGACCTTTCCGTGGAAAAACACTGGATGAACTGAAAAATGTGACAGCGGCGGATGCCCTTTGTCATCCCAACTGGAGCATGGGTAAAAAAATCACCATTGACTCCGCCACATTGATGAATAAAGGTCTGGAAGTCATGGAAGCAAAATGGCTCTTTGGCGTAGATACAGACCAGATTGAAGTGCTGGTGCATCCCCAGAGCATCATTCATTCCGCAGTGGAATATGAAGACGGTGCCATCATGGCACAGCTTGGGGAACCTGATATGCGCGTACCTATCCAGTATGCCCTGACATATCCCAAACGTGTGGCAAATCCTTTCCCGAAAATCGATTTTGCCAAACGTGCCCAGCTGACATTCGACCATCCGGATATGGACACATTCCGTTGTCTGGCGCTGGCGTATAAAGCACTGAAAATCGGTGGCACTATGCCTACAGTGCTGAACGGCGCCAATGAAATTGCTGTGGCAAAATTCCTGTCTGGCAAAATTGGATTTTTGGATATTCCTGCATTGATAGAAAAAACAATGGAGGCATATACTGTAAAAGATAACTATACATTGGAGGATCTGCTGGAAGCGGATGCATGGGCAAGAGCTTATGCAACGGAAGCAGAACTTTGATGTAAATATTTTTGGAGGTGATTGGAATACTTTCCTCTATCATTATTTCTTTGATTGTTATCGGGGTTCTTGTCATCGTCCATGAATTTGGACATTTTATCGTGGCAAAGAAATGCGGCGTATGGGTAGAAGAATTTGCCGTTGGTATGGGCAAAAAAATCTGCTCCAAACAAATCGGGGAAACAGAATACAGCCTGCGTCTGTTCCCGCTGGGCGGTTTTTGCCGTCTCCATGGGGAAACAGAGGAGGGTGAAATCACAGAACGCTCTTTTCTGTCGAAGTCCGTATGGGCGCGCATGGCAATCATGGCTGCCGGTCCTATCATGAACTTTCTGCTGGCCATTGTACTGATTTTTGGTCTGTCTGCCGGCGGCTATATCATTCAGCCAAAGGTGGCAGCGGTGTTGGATGGTTCTCCTGCTCAGGAAATCGGTTTACAGGAAGGCGATGAGATTTATCGCATCAACGGTGACCGCATCCATATTTACGATGAAATGCAGGCGATCATGCTGCAAAACGGTGGGGAACCCATTGATTTGGAAATCAAACGGGATGGCATGATTTATGAATATGAATTGACGCCGCAGTATTCCGAAGAAACACAGACATATTTGGTTGGATTCACACCCACCATCAAAAATGGTATTTTTGCGGAAAAAGTAGAAGGTTACGATACAGCGAGTGTTTTCGAAACTGTACATTATAGCTATTATGCTATGCTGAACTATGTGAAGCTGACCGCGGAAGGCTTGGCAAGGGTATTTACCATGCAGGCATCTCCCGATGAATATGGCGGTCCAATTTCCATTGTAAAAGTAGTTGGGGATAGCTACGAAGCGGGGCTTAGCTACAGTTTCATGGCTGCGGTGCAAAATGTGGTTTACATTGCCGCTGTACTCAGTGCAAACCTGGGCGTATTGAACCTGTTCCCCATTCCCGGTCTGGATGGCGGACGTATCTTGCTTCTGCTCATTGAGATTTTGCGCAGAAAACCTATGAATCCAGAAACAGAAAGCAGAATTCTTTTTGGTGGTTTCGTGTTCCTCATGGGCTTTATGGTCTTTGTCATGTATACAGACATCATGAAGATATTCTGATAAAAGAAAAAGGAAAACTGTAAGGACTTCTTCATAAGAAAACAAAGATAGTCGGAATCCTTAGAATAAAAGGACTTCGGCTATCTTTTTTTATATGAATTATACGAGGAATGTTTTCTGAATGAGAAGCTCTTTTCCCATGCAATTTGCCTTTTTTTGTTTTTCTGCTAAGTTCATTGCATTTTCAGAAGAAATTCGTTAGAATACAGTAAGAAGTACCGAAAGGAGAATAGAATATGGAACAACATGTGTTTCAAATCGGACCCATCCGTCCGCCCAGTGAGGCAAACAGTCTGCTGTTGCGGGTAACGGAAAACTGTCCGTGGAATAAATGCAAGTTTTGTATGCTTTATAAAAAGAATGATTTCCATACGCGTCCTGTGGCAGAAGTGAAAAAGGATATTGATACCATGGCAAATTACCGTGATATGATTCTTGCTCACAAAGACGGGGAAAATTGGAATATGCCGGCGGTGCAGAAAGAATACGCGGAACTGCCTTCCGATGAAGCCAGAATGTGTTACCAGATGGTATTCACATGGCTCACAGAAGGGGATAGTCAGGCAATCTTTTTGCAGGACGCCAATACTATGGTGTTGCGTACAGAATGGCTGCTGGAAATTGTCAGCTATGTACGGGAACGTCTGCCGGAGATCAAACGAATCACTTCTTATGGCAGAGCCAATACATTGGCAAAAATTTCCGAAGAAGATTATCGGGCTTTGCGTCAGGCTGGTCTGGATCGCATCCATTCCGGCTATGAATCTGGCTCGGATAAAGTGCTGCAGCTTATCTGCAAAGGCACTACACAGGAAGAACAGATCATTGGCGGACGGAAAGTACGGGATGCTGGCATTGAACTTTCCATTTACTTTATGCCGGGGGTAGGCGGCAGAGAGCTTTCTGACGATAACGCCTTGGAAACAGCAAAGGTAATCAATGCCGTAGACCCTGATTTTGTGCGCCTGCGTACCTTTGTGCTGCGTACAGGCTCCTTGATGGAAGAAGTACGGGCAGCAGGAAATTATACAGAAGAAACAGATATGGAAAAACTGCTGGAAATCAGAAAACTCATTGCCAATATTGACCCTGCAAAGGCAAGAGGACGCATCACCAGTGACCATATCATCAATCTTTTGCAGGAAGTCAGCGGCGATATGGATCAGGATATTCCATGGATGCTTTCTTACATTGACCAGTTTTTGGCACTGCCAGAATTGGAAAAGAGAAAGTATCAGCTGGCAAGAAGAATGGGCTTCCCGTTGGATTGGAAACAGCTGTATCGCCTGAAAGAAAGCGATTTGGCATACATTGAGGATCTGGCAAAGAATACAGTAGATGAAAAACAGTGGGAAACATTGCTCCATCGTTATATGGACCGTTATATTTAAGGAGGAAAAATCGTGGATAAAATGGATCTGATTACAAAAGTCATTCCGGGACTTTTGGTGGTTGGCATCGTATGGTTTAATATGCGGAAACTCCAGCGCAATCTCAATGCCATGAAACAGCAGCATTGCAGTGGCTCTTGTCATAATTGCGCTCATAGTGCCGGATGTACTTCCGCGCAGAAAGAAAATACAGATAAAGAAGCATAAGATTCTTTGAATGACAGGGGGAATGAAAGATGAAAAAAAGAATTCTGGCTATGACATGTGCGGCAGCAGTGGCGGCAGCAGCAGTTCCTGTTTATGGGGCAGAAGAAACAGCAGCAGAGCCTGCCCAGTCTGCGGAAGAAACCGTAGCGACCAATCTTGGCGTGATGGTCAATGAAGAACCTGTAGAATTTTCCGGTCAGCAGCCGGTTATTGTTGATAATGTGACGCTGGTGCCTGTCAGAGGCGTTCTGGAAACATTGGGGGTTACTGTTGCATGGGACGCTGAAACACACACCATCACATTGACAGAAGGAGAAAAGACAGGTATCCTGACCATGGACAGCGATGTGTTCCAGACAGGAGATACCAGTGTGCAGATGGCTGCACCGGCACAGAATATCAATGGCTCAGCTATGATTCCTTTGCGTGCCGTTGCAGAATATTTTGGCGCAGAAGTTGGCTGGGATGCAGAAAACAGAATGGTACTTGTGACAAAAGCACCGGAAGTACAGTATCTGGCAGAAGATACTTACGAAAAAGTGCTGAAGGATGAAAATGGGAATCTGCTGGCAGAAGTGAAAGCCATTTATCCCGTTTTGACAGCGGAAGTGCCAGAAGCAGCCAGAGATACTGTCAATAAAAACATTGCAGGTCTGACCATGAAAGCAGCTGATACCTATTTGGTAGAAGTCAAAGACGAAGTGACACAGGAAGCGGCAGAGCTTGGTGAAAATTTCCATCCTTTCCAGCTGGTAATCTCTTATGAAGATGCATTCTATGGAAAAGGTGTGCTGTCCTATTTGACAACTGTTTGGGAATATCGCGGCGGCGCAAACGGCACCACAAAAGGCGTTGGCAAGATTTACGACTTGCAGACAGGGGAAACCAAAACACTGGGTGATTATATCAATCTCCAGTCCGGTCTGACAGAACGTGATTATATGGTGCAGGTATTCCGCAGAGATATGGCTTCCAACAGTGAAAAATATTTGGAGGGCGCAGCACAGAGCCTTCTGGATACCAACACAAATCTGGGGTATTATCTGAAAGATGAAAAAACCATGGTCATCTTTGCAGATCAGACAACTTTGAAACCTCATAGCGAAGGCATTGTGAAATTGGAAATTCCTGTGAATAAGTAAAAGATAAAAGTCAGAAATTCATATGCAGATATGGATTTCTGACTTTTTTTGTAGGGATTTTGCGTTTGATGGAATGGAAAAAGAAATTTATAACAATAGAAAAAAAAGGAAATTGGAGAGAATTACAAAATTTAGATTAAAATCTTGTGAAAAGTATGTAAAGTTGTGTAGTTTTATGGAAAAGTCTTATCAAAATTCATATATTATGCTACAATATGGAGAGTCCAATGAAAAAGGAGGAGTATTATGAAACATGGCAAATTATGGTCAGCAGTGCTTTCTGCGGCAATGGTAATGGGGACAACAGTGCCTATCCTTGCAGCAGATATGGACGGAAAATTGGTTGTGATCCATACCAACGATATTCACGGGTATTACGCAACCGCTGAAGAATCTGTTGGAATTGCGGGCGTTGCTGCTTTGAAGGATTACTATGAAGCACAGGGGGCAGATGTGGTTTTGCTGGATGCAGGGGATTTCTCTCAGGGCACCACGTTGGTAAACCACAGCAATGGTTTGAAGGCTGCAGAATATCTGGCAGCAGCGGATTATGACGCTGTTTCTTTGGGGAATCACGAATTTGACTTTGGTTTTGAAGCGCTGAAGGATACAGCAGCAGTTTTGAAAGCGGCGGATATTCCCATCATTGATGCCAATGTGTTGAAAAAAGGAACAGATACCCCTTATTTTGAAGCAAATACCATTGTGGAAACAGATGGCATGAAAGTTGGTATTTTTGGTCTGGATACAGCGGAAACCCGCACAAAATCCAGCCCCAGCAGTGTCAAAGACCTGACATTCCTGGATGGACAGGAAATGTTTGATTGTGCACAGGCGCAGGTAGATGCTCTGGAAGCAGAAGGCTGTGATTATATCATCGCCCTGACTCATCTGGGTGTGGACGAAGAAAGCACAGGCAGACGTTCTACTGATCTGGCAGAAGCTGTAGATGGCATTGATCTGATTGTGGACGGTCACAGCCATACAGTGATGGACGGCGGTCAGATGGTAGGCGATACCATGATCGTCAGCACAGGTTCTTATCTTGCTAATGTAGGTACCGTTGTCGTGGATAAAGCAACTGGTGAAGAAACAGCAAAACTCATCAGCGCAGCGGATTATGCCGCAAACTATGGAACCTATGATGAAAATCTTGCAAAAATGGTAGCGGCAGACCAGGCAGAAGTAGATGGATATTACAGCCAGGTATTTGCGACTACAAAAGTAGACCTCAACGGTGAAAAAGATCCCGGCGTGCGTACAGAAGAAACCAATCTGGGGGACTTTACCGCAGATGCTTATCTGTATGCCGGCAGAGAATATGTGAAAGAACAGGGACTTGATATCAGCGTAGATGTTGCCCTGTCCAACGGCGGCGGCATCCGCGCAAGCGTGCCTGCAGGTGAAATCACCATGAATGACCTGTACACTGTTTTCCCTTACGGCAATACCGTTGCCTTGGTGACAATCACTGGGGAACAGCTGCTGGAAGTGCTGGAAGCATCCACATTCTGCACACCTACAGCCATTGGTGGCTTCCCTCAGATTGCAGGGGCAGAATATACCGTCAATACAGCAGTGCCTTATGAAAATGGCGCACAGTATCCCGATTCTACATACTACGCACCTGCAAATCCCGGCAGCCGTGTGACCATCACAAGCATTGGCGGCAAACCTTTTGATCCCAAAGCAAATTACACTGTAGCAGTGAACAGCTTCCAGGCAGAAGGCGGCGATACATACTACGTATTGACACAGGGCTCTTATATGCAGGATACTGGCATTGTAGACGCGGAAGCGCTGATTTCCTATGTGGATTCTCTGGGTGGTGTCATCGACGAAACATATGCAGAACCTCAGGGCAGAATCAAGATTGTTTCCGAACCCGTTGAAAATCCCGAAACAACTGTACCGGAAGAAACAACAGAACCTGAAAAACCTGTGGAACCTGAAGTAGAAGCGCCTAAGACAGAAGCAGAAGTGCCTGCCACAAAACTGTATACCGTTGTTGCAGGGGACAGCCTGTGGAAAATTGCCCAGAAAGAATTGGGCAACGGTTCCAAATGGACACAGATTTATGAAACAAATAAAAAACAGATTTCCAATCCAAACCGCATCTATGTGGGACAAGAACTGGTGATCAATCAATAAGAAATACGGAAAAACCGCATCTTTTCAGATGCGGTTTTTTGCTGTAAAAAAGCAGGATGTAAATCTAAGGGCTTTTTCAAAAGCTATATTTTGTTTTTTATCCACGGGTAGGAAATAGAAAAATGGAACTATATTTGTTTGATGTATATAAAACAATACAATCTGCTTTATACAAATTCAACAAAATCACGTGGGACAAAAAGTGTCCAATATCAATAAAGAGATGGGACATAAAATGTCCCAAAACTGTGTATACTTCCGAAAAAGAAAAACTTTCCTGAAAACCGATGACATTTTAATCTTGTGTGCTACAATAAGGGTGTCAATCGAAATTTTACGAAACAAAAAAAGGAGAGAATAGCATGGCAATCAAAGTTGGCATTAACGGTTTCGGTCGAATTGGTAGAGTGGTATTTCGTGTATTGATGCAAAGAAGAGATGAATTTGAACTTTGTGGTATCAACCTGCGTAATGCAGAACTGGATTATATGGCATATCAGCTGAAATACGACAGTATTTTCGGTCGTTTTGATGGCGATATCGAAATTGGCGAAAATGAACTGATTGTAAATGGTCAGCATATCCATGTGTTCAGTGAAAGCGACGCTTCTCTGATTCGCTGGGCTGATTGCGGTGCTGAATATATTGTGGAATCCACTGGCGCTTTCAACACAATGGAAAAAGCAGCCCTGCATAAAGTAGGCGGTGCTAAGAAAGTGATTCTGACAGCTCCTTCCAAAGATGACATTATGCCTACATTTGTTATTGGCGTAAACGAAGATACATATACACCGGATATGGACATCGTTTCCAACGCATCCTGTACTACAAACTGCCTGGCACCTCTGGCAAAAATCATTCACCAGAGCTTTGGTATTGAACAGGCGCTCATGTCCACCATCCATTCCGCAACAGCAAAACAGAAAGCAGTTGATGCCAGAGCAGGACGTGACTGGAGAACCGGTCGTTCCGTATTTAACAACATCATTCCCTCCACAACAGGGGCAGCAAAAGCCGTTGGTCGTGTTATTCCCGAACTGAAAGGCAAAATGACAGGTATGTCTTTCCGTGTTCCTACCAATGACGTTTCCGTAGTCGACTTGACAGCAAGACTGAAAACAAATACAACTTATGAAGAAATCTGCAAAAAGATCAAAGAAGCATCTGAAACATACATGAAAGGTATCGTAAGCTATATCGCAGATGATGTGGTTTCTTCTGATATGCTGGGTGATTCCCATACTTGTATCTTTGATGAAAAAGCAGGTATCATGCTGGATGACAACTTTGTAAAACTCATTGCATGGTACGATAATGAATGGGGTTACAGCAACAAAGTTGTTGATCTGATTGCGCATATGTACAGTGTAGATCAGAAAGCATAATCTAAGCTAACTATGGTTTTCCTAAATATATGAAAAAAAGCCCGCTTGCCAATAGGATTTTTGACAGCGGGCTTTTTTCTGCATAAAAAAATCCCAAAGGAGTTTTCCTTTGGGATTTTATTTCTTAATTATTCTTCAGCCATACGGTATCCAACGCCAACTTCTGTAAAGATATATTGGGGCTGGGCAGGATTTTTTTCCAGTTTTCGGCGGATGTTTGCCATATTTACCCGCAGAATCTGGTTATCTTTGATGGCATAAGGACCCCACAATTCTGTGATGATATAATCATATGTCAGCACACGACCAGCGCTTTTTGCCAGCAGAGAAACGATTTTGAATTCGATCTGGGTCAGGTGAACATCTTTACCATCAACAGTAATTTGACGTTTATCAAAGTTGATGGTCAGACCGCGTAAAGTAAAGACATCCCCAATGGCATTTCCGCTGCCGCCTTTTGCCACATGGCGCAGAGCTGTACGAATTCTGGCAAGGAGTTCGGAAGTGCCAAATGGTTTTGCAATATAATCGTCAGCACCCATATCCAATGCTTTTACCTTGTCTGCTTCTTCAGTTCTTGCAGAAACAACGATAACAGGAATATTAGACCATTCCCGAATCTGTTGTAAAATGTCGATGCCGTCAATATCCGGCAAACCAAGATCCAGCAGGATCACATCAGGGCAGTGGGAGGGAATCATGGACAATGCTTCTTTGCCGGTGCGTGCCATGATTACATTATAGTCATTTGCTTTTAAAGTTGTGGCAATGAAGTTGCTGATGGCTTCTTCATCCTCTACAACCAGTATCTTCAGTTTGTTGGACATTCTCAACTTCTCCTTTCATGGGCAGCACAAATGTAAAATTCGCACCGCCGTTTTCGTTGTTTTTTGCGTAGATTTCACCGCCATGGGCAGAAATGATGGTCTTGCAGATAGGCAGCCCGATGCCAAGACCGCGGGAAGAATCTGAAGACTTGCTGCTGGTGGTGCCGTCAAAAATATGAGGCAGACGTTCTTCTTCAATACCGATCCCCTGATCCAGTACAGAGAAATAAACGTGGTGCCATAAATGTTTTACTGTCAGATAGATAGGTTTTCCCGTACCGGAATGCCGGATGGCGTTTTCCATCAGATTGATGAGCACCTGCTCAATGAGCATGGCATCCATGGGAACCAAGAGCAGCTCGTCCGGTACACGAACACGGATTTGTGAAGAAGGAAAACGTTTTTGGATTTTCGCGACGGATTCCGCTACGATTTCTTCTACCACTTCATCCTGTTTTTTCAGTTTTGTGCCTTCGCCGCTGATCTTTGTGACAGAAAGTAGGTTTTCTACCATTTGAATGAGCCATTCTGCGTCATGATGAATGTCGCTGAGCAAGCGGTCGCAGACATCTTCCTGGAGCATGGAACGGTTTTCCATCAAAGTGGCTGTGGAACCAAGGATACAGGTCAATGGTGTCCGCAGGTCATGAGAAATGGCACGCAGCAGATTGCTCCGCATGTTTTCCTTTTCTTTTTCCAATAAGATTTTCTGAGATTCGTCAACGATTTCCTGACGGTCAATGGCCAAAATGGTCTGAGATGTCATGAAGTTGGCGAACTGTAAAGCGTCATTTTCGATATAACCGTTTTTGGAGAATAAAAGCCCCAAAACACCATAAATTCTATCTTTATTGGAAAAGGGAATGTAGGTGCCAAGGCAATTCTGAGATGTTTTTTCTGTACCCAGCCCTGTCATTTCGCCTTTTTGGAATGCCTGTTCTGCCACCTGCTGTTCCAAAATGCTTTCCAAAATCAATTCGTCTTTTTCGTTCACATATTTCGTTACCTTTTTTTCAGGTGAAATAGGGGAACCAATGTAGAGCACCGCACTGCACTGGTTGGCAGCATAGACACTGTCAATGGTGATCTGCATGATTTCATCAATGTTGTTTGCACTGAGCAATGCTTTGCTCATGGAGTTCAAACTTTCTGCCCGTTTTTCACGAATGGAGGACAAAATCGCTGCCTGTTTGACTTTGGCTGTTAGTGCACTGGTCAGTATGGACATCAAAAGCAGGATGCCAAATGTGACAGGATACCCCGCAAGGGTAAAGTTCAGTGCAAAGTAGGGGAAGGTGAAGAAGAAGTTTACCCCTACAACACCGCAGAAGGATGCCACAATCCCCCAGAAATACCCGCTGGTGATGGAGGAGGTGATGGCAACCGCCAGCATATAAACTCCGAAAATATTATCATTCATAACGTCTGCTTCCTGCAGACATAATGCGAAGGTGGTTGCGATGAGAAAAACCAGTATGGTTTTGAACAGATCGTATAATATCATTGTAAAATGAAATTCAAAGTTTTTCGATCGGCGTTTCATAAGATACCTCACTAAATTAAAATGCACGTTCTCTTAATATTATATTATACACAGAGTTTGATTAAAAGGAAAGGGTATCGAAGAAAAGAAAATGGTTTTTTATCTGTGGATAAAGGAGGAGAAAAAAGGGAATCGTCGTTGAAATTACAGATATTATTTGATATAATTGTATCAAATTTTGCAGAAATGGAGATAGACAAATGAAAAAACCTTTTGTTTCACTGGAACAGATACAGGAAATCAAGAAAACTTATCCAACACCTTTTTATATTTATGATGAAAAAGGCATCCGGGAAAATGCTCGTGCGGTAAACCGCGCCTTTTCCTGGAATAAAGGATTTCGAGAATATTTTGCCGTGAAGGCAACCCCTACTCCCGGCATTTTGCAGATCCTGAAAGAAGAAGGCTGTGGCGCAGACTGTTCTTCTTATACAGAATTGCAGATTGCAGAAGCGGTAGGCGTAACAGGACACCAGATTATGTTTTCTTCCAATGTGACACCTGCGGAAGATTTTGCTCTGGCAGCGAAACTGGGTGCTATCATCAACTTTGACGATATTACCCATATTCCTTTCTTTGAAAAAATTGCGCCAATTCCTGAAACCGTATGCTGCCGTTACAATCCCGGCGGTGTATTCCAGGTAAGCAATGAAATCATGGACAACCCTGGCGATGCCAAATACGGCATGACAAAGGAACAGATGAAAGAAGCTTTCCGCATGCTGAAAGAAAAAGGTGCGAAACACTTCGGTATCCACTCTTTCCTTGCCAGCAGCACAAGCTCTAATGTGTATTATCCTATGCTGTCCAAGATTCTCTTTGAACTGGCAGTGGAACTGAAAAATGAACTGGATATTCACATTGCCTTTATCAATCTTTCCGGTGGCGTAGGTATTCCTTACCATCCCGATGAAGAAGGCTGCGATATCATGGCAATCGGCGAAGGCGTACGTAAAGTATATGAAGAAGTGCTGGTGCCTGCCGGCATGGACGATGTGGCTATCTTCACAGAAATGGGCAGATATATGCTGGCACCTTATGGTGCACTGGTTGCGGAAGCCATCCATGAAAAACATATCTACAAAGAATATATCGGTCTGGATGCTTGCGCTGCCAACCTGATGCGTCCCGCTATGTATGGTGCTTACCACCATATCACTGTACTGGGCAAAGAAGATGCGCCTTGTGACCATAAGTATGATGTGACAGGCGGTCTTTGCGAAAACAACGATAAATTTGCCATTGATCGTATGCTGCCGAAGATCGACATGGGAGATTTGATTTATATCCACGATACAGGTGCTCATGGACATTCCATGGGATATAACTATAATGGCAAACTCCGCTCTGCCGAATTGCTCCTTTGCGAAAACGGCGATGTGAAACTGCTGCGCCGTGCAGAAACACCCGCGGATTATTTTGCAACATTTGATTTTACAGGTCTGTTTCAGAAATAAAATTTAATTAGAAAGAAAAAAGCCAGAGATTTATGGATTTTCTCCATAGATTTCTGGCTTTTTATTTTAATGATGTTATCTGGAATTAGATTTTATTTCAGATGTGTATGCATGTATTCTTCACGGATTTCCGCAGGAACCAGACTGCCACCTGTTGCCCAAGGAATATGTACAGCATTTGCCATTTTGTCTTTCAGACCCATTTTTTCGATATATGCCTGCATTTCGGGGGATTTCAGCTGAATAGGACCCCAGAAAGATGCACATGCGGAAGGTTCCAGAAAGATGTCTTCTGTATTAACGATGTCACGCATGAGATCGTAAATGTGATAGTCTTCCAGAGAAAGGATACCAGAGAGCAGGTTTTTCATGACGCCGCCTACAAAACCGGAAGCACGACCAACTGCCAAACCATCGGCATGAGTCTGACCGCTCAGACCAAAGTCCTGTACGGAAACTTCGTTTTGCAGACCGGAAGCCATACCAACCAGCATACAAGGTGCCTGTGTGGGTTCGATGAAGAAAACATGAACATTGTCGCCGAAAAGCTGTTTGAAGCCGAAAGCAACGCCGCCGGGGGCACCGCCTACACCGCAGGGAATGTAAACAAACAGAGGATGATCTGCATCCACAGTGATGCCTTTTTCTGCAAACTGCTTCTGGATGCGCTTTGCGGCAACGGCATAGCCAAGGAACAGTGTTACAGAGTTTTCATCGTCTACAAAATAACTGGAAGGATCAGCGTCAGAATTTTTTCTGCCTACTTCTACGGCTTTGCTGTAATCATCATTGTATTCGATGACTTCTGCACCGCGCTGACGAAGGAGATCTTTTTTCCACTGTTTCGCATCAGCAGACATATGTACGATAACATGGAAACCAAGAGCTGCACTCATGATGCCAATGCTCATGCCCAGATTGCCGGTGGAACCAACCTGAATTTTAAACTGGCTGAAAAATTCCTTGAATTCAGGAGAGGCAAATACGGAATAATCATCTGTCAGTTTAATTTTTCCGTGTTCCAATGCCAGATCTTCTGCATGTTTTAATACTTCATAAATACCGCCTCTTGCTTTGACGGAGCCAGAAATTGCCAGATGGCTGTCCTGTTTTAAGAATAAACGTCCGGGAATGGAGGTGGTATATTCTTCTTCCAACTGTTTTTGCATATGAGGGATTTCGGTCAGAGGAGATTCAATTAAGCCGTTCTGAGGTTCTGTTTCAGGAAAGACTTTCTTGATAAATGGCGCAAAACGAGCCAATCTTGCTTCTGCATCGTCAATATCTGCCATTGTGATGTTGATTTTTGCCAATGCATCAGCAGTTTTTTCCTGGTTTTCGTTGATCCAGATGACTTCTTTTCCTTCGCTCACCTGTTCAAGCAGTTCTTTGTTATTGACGCGATTCCAAAATGTTTTTTCCATAAGGTTCCCTCCTATATAGGTTAAAATAAGACAAATGTCTTTCTTGATATCATACCACAAAAAAGGAGTTATGTCCTCCTTTTTGTACAATTATATAGCATAACGCTGTCGAATATATACAGAAAGATTTGTGGTGAAATAATTTTACAATGTATTTTTTACGAGATATATTGCAGACTGTAGATTAAGGAGGGATTGACATGAATGCAAATTGTCTGAATCAAAAAAATATTGAAATTTATTTACACTATCTGAAAGAACAGGAGAAAAGTACAGGTACATTGGAAAAATATAAACGGGAATTATATGAACTGCTGACTTTTTTATCAGGGAAAAACGAAAGCAAGGAAGAACTGATATCATGGAAAGCGAAATTAGAACAAAAATATTGTCCTGCTTGTGTCAATGGTAGATTGGTCGCTGCCAATGGCTTTTTTTCTTTTTTTGGCAGATATGATCTGCGCATGAAGTTGTTGCGGATTCAGAAGGAGATATTTGCCAAAGAAGAGAAAGAATTGACAAAAGCTGAGTATGCTCGTTTGGTGCATGCTGCAGAAAAAAAGGGGAATCAAAGATTGTCCTTAGTCATTCAGACCATATGTGCCACCGGAATTGCGTGTCTGAACTGCAGTATATTACAATGGATTCTTTAAAAAAAGGAAGAGCAGAGGTGAACTGCAAAGGCAAACGGCGTGTGATTTTTCTGCCAGGGGAGCTGCAGCGGAAACTGAAACATTATGTGAAAGAAAAAGGAATCACAGCAGGAGTGATATTTCGCACTAGAACAGGACGTCCGTTAAATCGTTGTAATATCTGGTCAGATATGAAAAAGCTTTGTAAAGATGCGCAAGTAAATCCGCAAAAGGTATTTCCGCATAATTTACGCCATTTATTTGCTCGTACGTTTTATGGTTTGGAAAAAGATATTGCCAAATTGGCAGATTTGCTGGGGCACAGCAATATAGAGACCACAAGAATTTATATTATGGAAAGTGGACGAGAACACCAAGAAAAATTAGAAAAAATGAAATTGATTTTATAACAGAATTTCCCTTCTGTTATAAAAGATATCAAATGCTACAGCTCGAGGTGAAGTTACATATTTAGAATATAACATTTTTTACATACAATGGCAAGTATTAGACACAAAAATAAGACCGATTGCATAATTTTCAGAAAAAATTTTTTATCGGTTTTTGTTTTTATGTCTTTTTTTATTTTTACAATAAAGCGGCACCATTTTTCGCAATATGTCAAGAAAATTCGACAATCTTCACATATAACAAAAAAATAATATATTACAGAAGGGAAATTTTGTTTTAAACAAGTGAGAATGAATGGAAGAAATTAGATTAACAGTCGAAAACATCAATGCATTTTTACAGAAGAAAATAGAAGCCGGAAATAAACCAGAAACAATTGCAGAATATCGGCGGATATTGCTGGCTTTGCGAAAATGGCTGTTGCCAGATACCACATTACATAAGGAAACGTTGCAGCAATGGAAAGAATATATGCAGGAAGAAAAGGTTTTGGCAGTGCGTACCATTAACTGTAGGCTGACAGTGATCAACCAGTTTTTGAATTTTGCTGGAGAACGAAATTGGCAAGTATCCTGCATTCGTTTGGAAGAAGTCGAAAAATCAGTTTTAAGTCGTGGTGAATATATTCGGTTGCTTCAGGCTGCAAGACAGATGAATAAAGAACAAATTTATTTTATTATGAAGACCATTTGTGTTCTAGGCGTTTCTTTGAGAGAATTTCCTCAGGTCACCGTTGGTTTTATCAAAAAGGGTAGAGGAGAAATTACGACGGGGGAAAATGTCAGAAAGATTGTGGTACCATCAGGTCTGCAAAAAGAACTGTTGGCATATTGTGCGCGTAATGGGATTCGTCAGGGTCCAATTTTTGTTGCGCAAAGAGGCGGAGAACTGCATCGCGTTGCAGTCAATACCTCCATGAAACAGTTGTGTCAGTCCGCAGGTGTAAAGCCTGAAAAAGCAACCCCGAGTTGTTTGCGTGGTTTATACGAACGGACGCAACAGGAATTACAGGAAAACATTTCTATTATACTTTTGCAGTATTATGAAAAGCTGCTGGAAGCAGATGATGTGACAGCGGCTTGGGAAGGGCGTGATTTATGAGAAGAGGTTTTTTAGAAGAGAGTCAAGAAAAGAGTAGAAGGAGGAAAGGTATGAAGAAAGGACTATGGAAACGGCGGGCATTTGCTTTTCTTGTGGCTGCTGCTATGGTGATACCTCAGGGGGTATATGCAGCAGAAACAGGGGAAAATGAAGCGTCGGAAAATGCGATTACAGAAGAAGTGCTGGAAAGGGTACATGAAGAGGGTTGCATATTGGCTCCTGACCATGAAGGAAATTGTGTGACAACACTGGACTATAGTCAATAAAGTGGACACAATTTATAAAGAAAAGTGCCGAGTACAGCTGCTTAGTGCTGTGCCCAGTACCATTCTTCTTTTTCATTTGGTGTCATCATTCCGAGAGAACTATGCGGTCTCTTGGCATTATAGAATCCTTCGATGTATTCGAATACAGATAACCGGAGTTCCTGCAGAGAATGATATGTTTTACGGTTAACTTCTTCTTTTTTGAGGTACTTGAAGAAACATTCACAGCAGGCATTATCGAAAGGATATCCTTTCTTGGAAAATGACTGTACAACATTCAGAGAATCCAATAACTGCCGGAAT
>NZ_FRAH01000119.1 GCF_900142265.1 Anaerotignum lactatifermentans DSM 14214
CTTCAAGTTGAGCGAGGCGTCTTTGAAGCTCTTTGACTTGTTTGGCAGTCATGACTTCACCATCATCTGTTTCAACAGTTGCGTATTGTTTGATCCAGCGAGTGAGAGCAGTCTGAGAAACTCCGTATTCTTTACAAAGGGCAGTTTGTGTTTTGCCACCAGATTGATATAGATTTACGAGTGTTCTTTTGAAGTCTTCGTCATAGCGAATACCTTTGCTGTTTGTTGACATGTAAATACCTCCTTTTGGTGTCTACTTTATTGTAATAGATAGTTACTTTATGTGTCCACTTTTTTAATATAGATCCAAAATCTTTGCGGACGAAAAAAGGTATTGAATGTGATATGTACCGACCTATTTTTAAAATGTGTAATTAGATGGGTAGTACAGTTAAATTTCTTGCCATGAATCTAAAAAAATTAGTGGTGTTGAAAGTGGAAGAGCAATTACTATCCAATGAGAAAATTTATAAAAAACTTTATACTAAAACCTCTAACTTGTCATAGCTTAATAGAGGTTCTTTGAAATCTGATATTTAAACGTTGTTGACTTTTTTAGTTTTTGATATAATATTCTCATAAAATAACATATATAAATGAACCAAGCATGAATATATTATGTTTTTGGTTTAAAATATTTTGGAGTGACATCTATGGAATATGTGTATATTTTGCCTATGGTTGAAGTGTTAGTTTTTAACGTAATTACTTTAGATCATTGCTTTAAAAGGAAATATTCAAAATTTAAAATGGTAGCGGTATTTTTCTTTTTTACTGTATTATGTATTTTGCCCGCAGCACTTTTTAAAAGAGATGTTTTTAACGGAGACGGTAAGTTTTCGATATTTGGATTTTTATACATAATTCCCTTGAAATTTTTATATGATGAAAAAATAGAAAGACTTTTTCTTAATATGTGTATGAGTTGGACGTATACTCTTGGAATATTGGCTGTTTCTATACAGATGGTGTATCTTGGGGACTTTTTAAATTATGACTTATCTTTGATAATAATTGAAACGGTATTATTTTTAGCAACATTTATTCCATTTAGAAATTATGTGATTCCCAAATATATCTATATTTTCCAGAATATGCATGATTTTCGAAAAACACAGTTTAGATATTTGGAAATAAGCGTATTTTTTAACTTCTTTACACTACTTATTCTTCATATAATTTTTCTATACAGCGAAAGAAATTTACTGCAAATTGTTGTGTTGGCTATATTTCTTGCATCCAACTACTTGTTCTATTCCATTGTTTATGAAGTAATAAATAGTTCGGTTAAAATTAATGAGTTGGAGAAAAAAGTTTCAGATGACGCATTAACAGGTCTTGGAAACAGGGTACAAATGATGAGACATATCCGTATTTTAATAGAAGAAAATCAGGTTTTTTCTATTATGTTCTTTGACTTAGACAGATTTAAGCTTATTAACGACCAATACGGTCATGATGTTGGTGACAGGTATCTGATACATTTTGGGAAAGTGTGTTCTGATGAGCTGAAAGATAATGGAAAGCTTTATAGATATGGCGGCGATGAGTTTGTTGCAATATATTATGGCGTTTTAACTGAAGAAATTGCTGATACAATAGCCCAATGTAAAAATTGGGATAAGGATGCTCCTTGCGAGTTTAATCAGGTAAGTGCAGGTTTTGTTGTGTGTAAGCCGCCATATGCCGTTAAAGATCCGTCCATTTTATTAAAACAAGCTGATGACATAATGTATAGGAATAAATTAAATAAGAAAATGAGATACAAGGAGAAAAAATAAAAATTTATTTGTGTGATTTCTGTGTAAATAAAAAATATGATTTATTGAACATTTATGAGTATAACATTTTCTAGAAACAACGTAAACATAGATTTATAATGAAATTATGCCAAAAAAGTCAGCAATCGCTGGCTTTTTTGTTTCTCGAAATCGACACAATATTTGGAAAGAAAAAAGAATAAGAATTATCAACATATGATGCTGAGAAGAAGTTCAATGACAAAGAGATTTTTATATGGAAAAAAATGATAAGATGTTTTTGTAAATGATTAAATTCATTGTTTTTTAATATGATAACCTCTTTTGGGGCAAACTGGACTATAGTCAATAAAAAAGACACGATTTTTAAATATATTTTCCGGGAACGGCTAGATTCCTTGCCGATCCCAGAATGTTGCTTCCATTTCGTTTGGTGTCAGATAGCCTAAAGAACCATGTGGTCTGCGAGAGTTATAGAAGCCTTCGATATATTGGAAGACAGAGTGGTATAGGTCACGATAGGTACGGAAATTACGCCTGTTGGTTTCTTCTTTTTTGAGATATTTGAAGAAACTTTCGCAGCAGGCGTTATCAAAAGGATATCCCTTTTTCGAGAAGGACTGGATAACATTCAGTTCATCAAGCAGTTTTCGAAATGCAAAGGCTGTGTACTGTGATCCTCTATCAGAGTGAAACATCAGTCCAGCTGGACAGTTTCTGGAATAATATGCTTTCTGAAAGGTCTGGATGACCAGATCTGCATTGGATTTGGATGATATATTCCAGGAGATAATCTTTCTGGAAAAAAGATCCATAATGATACAAAGATAATACCACTTACCTCCGGCTTTGAGATACGTAAAATCACTTGTCCAGACCAAGTTGGGAGCTTTTTGATGAAAGTCTTGATGCAGGTGATCAGCATAACAACCAGACGACTCTTTTGGGCGAGAAATGGATTTTGGTTTTATTGTGGACATAGGTGGAAGCTACATGGAACGCATCAGGCGGTACACTCGACCGACGCTGATACAAATGCCATAGTCACGACCTAAGATATATGCGATTTTATAAGCACCGATGCGTTTATCGTAGTCAGCGTAAATGTGCAGAATCATTTGTTTGATGTTCTGATTCTCAATGGTTCTGGAAGAAGGCAGAGAATAAAAATGTTTGTAATAAGTGCTGCGGTTTACGTTGAGTACACGGCAGAGGGTTTTGATATTGTGCTGGAATCGAAGCTTATAAACTGCACTTAATCTTTGTTTGAGTGTGGCGTGAAGATGGCAATCGCTTTTTTTAGGATGAGGTTTTCTTCTTCAAGCTGCGCATTTCTTTTCTGGAGTTCCTGAATCTGTTTCGCAGTCAGAATTTCACCATTAGATGTTTCAACAGTGGAGTATTGCTTGAGCCATCTGGAAAGAGCAGTTTGAGAAACGCCATACTCTTTGGTCAGAGAAGCTTGTGTTTTGCCATTATGATAGAGTTCAACAAGAGTTCGTTTGAAATCCTCATCATAATAATTTTTTTTAGCCATAAAGATACCTCCTTTTGGTGTCTAGTATTATGGTACATCTGTTTATAAATCGTGTCCACTTATTTAATATAGATCCAGTGGAGCAAAGGAAAGTGGAGAATGGGAAGAAGGGGAGGTATTGGAGTTAATAAAAATGGAAAACGAGAGGAATGGGATATGGAGAGGAGAAAAAGGGAGAGCTTCGTCCAAATGAAAAAAGCCGGAATCTTTTGTTTCGAAGATTTCGGCTTTTTTCTATTACGGAAGTTTAAAAACGAATCAAGGCAGTTTATTCCCAGCGGCGGCATAGAGCTCGTACCATTCTTCCCTTGTGAGGGTGATTTCCGCCCCTTTGACGATGCCGGGGATACGGGCAGCATTGGTTGTACCTACAACCACCTGCATGTTGGCAGGATGGCGCAGAAGCCATGCTACGGCTATGCCGTTTTCTGTGGTGTCGTATTTTTTCGCTAGACGAGTCAGGACAGCGTTCAGTTGGGCATAATCGGGATTGCCGATGAATGTGCCTTCGAATACACCATACTGGAAAGGACTATAACACTGGATGGTAATATGGTTCTGGCGGCAGTAATCCAATACGTTTGCATCACGGGAAATGCCGTGGCTGTCTGTGGTGTTCAGATAAGCAGGTGCATCCAGCAGAAGGGTGTGCGCCAGAGAAAATTGCAGCTGGTTGATTTCCAGCGGTTGTTTGACGCAGGTTTTCAGAAGTTCTATCTGGCTGGGGGTATGGTTGCTGACACCGAAATGAAGAACTTTTCCTTGGGATTCCAGTTGGTCAAAGGCTTCTGCCACTTCTTCTGGTTCCATGAGCAAATCGGGACGGTGAAGGAGCAAATAATCCAGACGGTCTGTTTGCAGGCGGCGCAGACTGGTTTCTACGCTGCGGATGATATGCGCTTTGGAAAAGTCATAGCAGGTAAATGCACCGGGGCGAATGCCGCATTTGCTCTGGAGAATAAGTTTATCCCGCATGCCGGGCATTTGGTGCAGGGCTTCCCCGAAAATGGTTTCACAGGTGCCGCCGCCGTAAATATCCGCGTGATCCCAGAAGTTGACACCGGATTCCAGTTGTTTTTCTATGAGGTTTTGCAGAGATTTTGTATCCAGATTGCCGATGCGCATACATCCCTGGATGATGGCAGGAACGTTGCGATTGCCGATGGTGACTAGTTTCATATGGAAACCTCCTTTGTGTTTCGTATGCTGTTAAATCCATGATACTTCTATGGTGGGGGAAGTCAAGGTGATTTTTAGAAAACAATAACAGCAACTTGCTGGTAAGAAAACATACGAAATAAAATCCTCGTAAAACAAAGAAAGCTGAAACCTTTAAGATAAGAATTTCAGCTTTCTTTGTTTTCTTATGAAAATGTCCTTAGGTTCTTTTTTCTATTATAATGCCTGGTCGGATTCGCTGGGGATATATCGCAGGATGGATTCCACTGGGCAGTCCAGGATGCGGCAAAGATCATTGATGGTTTTGGTGGAAATATCTTTATTGTGTTTCAAGCGATGAAGGGTACTATGAGACAGGTGGTGTTTGGTGGTGAGTGTATACCAATTTTCGTCGGAGTTTTCTAATGTTTGCCAAAAAGGCGCGTAGTCAATCAAACATGTCACTTATTTATGCGGGTTAGGCAGATTTTTCTGGTGGTGAGTGTTGTGACGATGGTATGCGGCTGTAGTGGAGGGAATGCAGATGGGCAGATGCGCAGGGAGCTTATGGAGAAGGCAGAGGAGTATCAACAAGAGAAGATCTATATAAAAGGACCGGAAGGAACACCCTTTGCTTTTCTGGTGGAGCGGG
Organism: Anaerotignum lactatifermentans DSM 14214; assembly: GCF_900142265.1. GTDB lineage: Bacteria > Bacillota > Clostridia > Lachnospirales > Anaerotignaceae > Anaerotignum > Anaerotignum lactatifermentans. Next base: position 5,108 of record NZ_FRAH01000119.1, read on the forward strand.
GCAATGGAACGGGGGAAGTGGTGCGAAAAGACATAGGGGGATGCGGTGAGAGTCAGATAAAACAGGAAATTGACAAGAAGATGCTGGATGCAGTTTTGAGGGAAAATGGGGAGAAAAAAGAAAAATCACAAAAAAATGAAAAAAATTGAAAAAAGTAGTTGACAGATGAAAAGATACCTGATAGAATAATCAAGCACTCGCAAGAGAGCAGAAAAAAGTCGAATATCTGAAGGGTGAGAAAAGCCTGTTTTTCAATAAAAATTGAAAAATCAGAGAAAAGTACTTAGAAAAGTACTTGACAAGAAAAAAGAAATCTGGTAAGATATTCAAGCGTCATCGAAAAGATGACGAAAATAAAATATCGGGTTTGAGAATAAACGGTCAGAAATGACTGAAAAGTTCTTAAAAAAGTACTTGACAAAATAAAACAAACCTGATAAACTAAATGAGCTGACACCGAAGCGGTGTGAGCAACAAACAAGACTGATCCTTGAAAACTAAACAGCAGAAATAAACTTACAACCCATAGTCAATTCGGTCAGTGATTTTCGAACCGTTTATGGAGCGACCGACCTAACACTGCAAAGTGTCAGAGGGAGCGAAATGGTGAGAAATGAACGGTTTTTCGCAAAGCGAAAAAAGACGACATCTGACAAAAATAATGACAAGAGTTTACCGGTTTCGAAAAAACCGGAGGATAGCCAGATTAACTGGCTAGGTCAACTCAAAGCGTGCAGGTCGCTGGGCTTTATGCGTGACTTTTCTACGAAAACTCACTTATAAAATTTCCAACCGACGATGCCGTTTGTAAATTTTAACATAAGAGTTTGATCCTGGCTCAG
>NZ_FRAH01000108.1 GCF_900142265.1 Anaerotignum lactatifermentans DSM 14214
TCCATCTTTAGTCGTTTGTTCTCATACTTGTATTCTGCCAGTGTTTTTGCAGGTTTGCGCCCTCGTGTCTTTGGAAGGACAGATTCTTTTAGCCAGCAGTGAATTGCCCATCGACTAATCCCATACTCTTGACTTAAAGCACGCTGACTTTCTCCTGCTCTGATTCGTGATACAACTTCCTCTCGTATCCCCGCTGGATACTTTTTCATTCCTTTTTTTCCGGACATAGCGAGACCCCCTTATGTAGTTCTATTATCCTACATAAGGGGGCTTTTTGTCATTGTCCGTTTTTACTGGACCTGTTCAGAAACAGAAAGCCTTTTTCTTTTTTCAATTATTTTTTGAAAGGTTTGTATTCCACATCCAGACCAAAATGTTTGGGGCCGAAGCATGCCAGACCTTCCGGTGTTGTCCAGATTTCAGGAGAAGGCAGTGCCAGAACTGTCATTTTCTGACCGATACCGAAATTGGGAGATGTGAGAGGATTGCCGTCTTCGCCGATCATGCAGATCAGATCAGGTGCAACCACATCTACTTCACCATTGCGGTAAGAAATGATATTTTCATTCTTCAGCCAGATTTTGTACTGTTCACCTGCATATTCCCCTTCGCCTGCCAGATGGATTTCACCAAAGTTGAAACCATCTCTTGTTTCCCAAGGGAAATCTGTGACTGCGCCTTTGAACAGGATTTTGCCATCTTTTGCGTCAGCGATAGCCTGTGCCACATCTGCACCTTTTTCTTTTGCTTCTCTCAAAACCTGACCGATTTCCTGAGCATAAGTGATCATATCAGGAATCAGAGATTCTTTGATGACTTTGCCCACGTTGGCATGGTCTGCAACGCCAACCATGTTGTCGCTGGCAACAGCAATGGCTCTGACGATATCTTCCGCTCTCAGGTCATTCTGTACGTTCTGGATAACAATCTTTTCGCCGAAACGAGTTGCCACACCCATAGGATAAATGGGCACGCCTTTTACATAGTATGTAGAATGCTGCAATTCAGGTACAGATCTGCCGGCAGGGTCAGCATCCAGCAGAGGCACGCCTTTTTCCAGCGCCGCATGAAGGGCTTCTGCTGTGTTTGCCCCGCCCAGTTCTGTGGAACCTACGGCATAGATTTTTTTACCCAATGCTTCTTCCAGCGCTTCCATTGCCAGAACAGAAGGCACCACTTCGGAAACTTCCAAATCTTTGAATTTAGGGTTCAAACCAGTTGCAGAAGGTGCGCCGCAGCCATAAGGTGTTACCACATATTCATCATCGGGCAGTTCATCCAGACTGATGAGCTGCAGCACTTCGTCATTGTCAAAGTGCTTCTGCATCATTGCCAGACCTTCTTCCAGAGGACCGCCGCCGCCAGTACCCAGAACGGCACAGCCGTACAAAATATCTATCATATCCTGTTTTTTCAATTCTCTCATGTTGCTACATCCTTTCTTTTTTTACTGTTCACAAATGCCATCTCTTGAAGTGGAAGGCATGAATTTTTCTAAGATAAGATAAACGATTCCGCCGATGATAATACCGGAGAATTCAACTTTTACAAGGAAATATGCACAAAGTGCACCGATGAACCAGGAGATCACACCGCACCAGTTCACGCCATCTACAGGTCTGAAATTCTCTTTTTTGCCCTTGCCTACAATCCAGTAATCGGCAATGATGACGCCGCCAATGGGGCAAACCACATAAGACAGCAGACTCAGGACACCTTCAATATGAGACAGAACACCCAGGTTGCACAGCACAATACCCAGAATACCAGCTACGAGAGTGGCTTCCCGTCTTTTATTATCTTTCAGTTTGAACGCCATAACGATGTTCAGACCTCCGCTGTAAGCATTGGTGGAGTTGGTTGTCCAGGTGGAAATAATCATAGCCGCAATGCCGAAGAGAGGCAGTCCAACGTTAATCAATACCATACTGATGTCATATTCCCCGGAAATCTTTGTCAGAAGGATCCCCATAATCAGTGTAATCACACCCATAGGGAATACACCGTAGAATACAGATTTCACTGTATCTTTTCTGCTCTTCTGGAATCTGGTATAGTCCGCTGCGTTAATAGTCCCTACTGCTGTAAAGTTAAAGGACAATGCCACACCACTCATAAAACTCATGGTCTGTACAGTTTCTGTTTCCAGACCCTGTCTGCCGTAAATCTTGAATGCCAGATACAAACCAAAAAACATAATAATCATCAACAGTGGAATGGAAATCTTGTCCAGTTTTTCCAATGCTGACATACCGTAAACAGCAGTGAGCAGCATAATAAGACCCCAAACAGTATTGGATACCACAACAGGAACGTGAATCCCTGTCATTGCCTGCAAACCATTGGTAAAGGCTTCCCCACAGACACCATTCTGAATACCAAACCAGCCGATTAAATTCACGGCAAAAATGATGCTGACAATAAATCTTGCGCCTTTCTTCCCGAAACCGGCTTCACATGCTGTGCAGGAAGGAACGCCAAGGTCACAGCCCATCATACCTGTGATAACCATACCGATGACAACCACCAGATAGCCCAAAGAGCCGGAAATGATAGCCGACCAGATTGGCATAGCCTCTGCCAACATTGCACCCAGCAAAAACGCCGGTACGCAGACACAAATACCTGCCTGCACAAATGCCAGAGAAACCCAGTCTTTTCGCTGTTCAGCGGGAATCACCTGCAATGCGGTGGTTTCTTTCTGATTTTCTTTTATTTTTTTGTCTTTCGTGATTGTTTCTTTTTCCATAGCCCTCTTTTGTCTGATTCCTTTCTTTGTTTTTCTATATGTTATCATGTTCTCATTCATTTGACTTTGTGCACGCAGGAAAAAACACCGCATATCCTTTATGCACATGCACAAAAAAGGTTGTTGTCCTTGCTGTTTCATAGTATAATAACAGAAAATTTTTGTGCAAGGAGTATTTTTATGAGTATCACCATTCGAGATTGTCTGAACCTGCCCTCTTTCAGTTTCGGAAATGTTGTGGCAGGCAAAAACGGTCTGGATAAAATCGTATCCTCTGTTTCTGTCATGGAGTTTTTCTCCCTTTCCGACTTTGATGTATTCACACCAAACGAATTGATTATTTCCGCTTTCTATGCCATCAAAGATGATGTGGAAAAGCAATGTGAAGCCCTGAAAGAACTAGCGGACACCGGTGCCATTGCGCTGGTGCTGTTTTACGTGGGTGCCGTCATACCGGAAATTGATGAAAAAGTCATCTATCTGGCAGATAAGCTGGAACTGCCCCTCATTGAGCTGCGTTCCGAAAATTATTCCATCAAATACAGCGACATCATCACCGATGTAATGACTGCCATCATACAAGATCAAAACGCCTCTCAGGACTTTATCGACACCACCAAAAAACGGCTGGAACAGCTGCCCTTTGAAGTCCGCACCATGGAAAACCTGCTGAACATCATTTCCAACCATTATAAATGCAATCTGCTGCTGACTGGTGCTTCCCAGCTTTATTTCCAGTCACAGTACCGCCCCACCTATATCAGCGGCGATTCTGACTTTTTCTATGAACAATTTCATAATGCGCCCACAGGCTATTGGGAGAAAACGTTGATGGTACAGGACAAAACCGTACATATCTACAAAATGGACTTTTCCTACGCCTCCAACATCCGCATGACAATGTATGCTTCCTGTCACAACACGGTTTTGGACGAAAGTATCCTGCATAATATGTGCACCTGTACCCTGTTCTTCTCTACCCTCTGGGGATACTCTCTGGATTTATCATCGCCGGAAACACTGCTTTCTCTGATCTTCAAAACAGAAACCGGCGCCGCAAACCGTTATCTTAATGCGGCAGGCATTCCCTTTTCCCACATTACCAACCTCATCATCGTTTCTCCCGGCGGCGGCGATATTCAGGAACTAAAGGCACACCTACTGGCATTATTCTATGATTACAAAAAATACTTTCTGGAAGATATCATTGATAACCAGATTGTCATTCTTTCGGCTTTTGACCTGACAAACAGCATGGATGCAGCCCTTTTTGAGGAATTGTGGCGCTTTACAGATAAATTTGATCCCAAAGCCACATTCTTTATGAATGAAGGCAGCAAAGACATTGCCGCTCTGAAAAGAACCTATATGGATTTCCGCAAAAGCCTGCCCGCATTATACAAGATTTTCCAAAACCGCAGAAACTGGGATACCCATGACATCATGCTTTCTCAGGAAATCATCGCACTGGCGGAAACGGAAAACAAACGTACCAAATATCTTTCCAATCTGGCAGAAATACTGAAACAAGACAGCGATGACCTGCTGACCACATTAGGGGTATATATGATCGACTGCGACAGCAAACTGAATCTCACTGCCCAGACCCTTTTCCTCCATCGCAATACCGTCACATACCGCCTGAACAAAGTCCGGCAGCTGACCAACACCAACTTTACACTGATGCCTGCTGCCTACGACTTTTATATGGCTTTGGCATTATGGCGATATCAAAAAATGGATGGGTGATAAAAAGAAAACACCTCATACCTGAAACAAAAGGTATATGAGGTGTTTTTTCTTTGAGAAATACTAACGCAAAGGATATTTTACTGCTTCCTGGATGCCGTCTGCGATTGCCTGAGCTACTTGATCCTGATAAGCGGGATTGGAAATCTTCAGGGCATCCCCTGTATTTGTAATGAAAATCACTTCCACAATGACTGATGGAACTGTGGTTCTATTCAAAATCAATACATCCGTCCAGAGTTTTGCCCCGCGGTTGGTATTGCCTGTGGCAGAAACCACTTTTCCCTGCAAAATCTCTGCCAACTGCTTGCTGGTCAGCCTTGCCCCATTGTCATTGGCATGAACCTGATATAGAGTTTCTGTACCGTTTGCTGTTTCCGGACCAGAATTCATGTGAATAGAAACCATCAGGTCGGCAATGTCATTGGCTGTTTTCGCCCTTGTACTATTTTCTGGATAAACATCGCTATCTCTGGTCATATAAACCTTGATGCCGCTGCCCTGCAATTTCTGGGCAATCTTTTGGGCAATGGTCAAATTCAGATTTTTTTCCTGCATACCGTTTCCGCTGGTGCCCGGGTCTTTGCCCCCATGCCCTGCATCCAGCAGCAAAACTTTGTCATAGACTTCTTTGGGATTTTTCACACGGATAGCATAGCTGTCCCCTTCATCAGTCACTTCATATGCACTGATGCGTTTCTGCTTGAAACGGAATGTGGTATTGCCGCCTTTTGTAGATACTTCAATATTTTCTACCACCGTTCCTTTCACATCATATGTACCATAGCCGTAATCGCTTTCATAATCTCCTGGTAATGTCACATCAAAATATCCATCCAGATAATGATCTTCAAACTTGACGCTTCCTGTGTCTATTTTATCTTTTTTGTCCAGATAAAGCACATTGGCATTTTTATCATAACGCATGTTTTTCAATGTCGTCGGATAGATTTCCAGAATCAGGTTTTGGGTTTCTTCCCGATAGCTGTACTGCACCAAATCTTCTACCGCCAATACCAATTCTACCGTATTCCCCTTAGACGTATCCACCTTTCCATCCAAGACATACTGGAGGTCAGCTGTATTAATTTTATCATTCAAATTGGACTGGCAATTAGGGATGGTCACAACAATCTTCTGAGGGTCAGCCGTCATGGCAACACTGGCTCCAAAAGAGCCTGTCCCACCGATGGTGATGATGTCTTTATTCTGGCTGTGAACAGCGGAAATCTTGTCCACCGTTGTTTTGCCAAAAGAAATGGTGATATTTTTCTTGTCCGCACTCTGTGTGACTTCATAGTCCTTTTTTCCGCTCAAATCAAATACGACGCGAGTGAAGGAATCACCATTATTTTCATGGGTTGCAGTGCGAATCCCTGTAACGATATCACTGTTTGTTTTTGTGATTTCACCAGGAAGGCTGCTTTTTGCACCATAAAAATCCAAAACAATTTTCTGGTCGTCTACAAAAGTCTTTTCATACCGTCCCATTGGTCCATCTGCCTGAATGGTAAATGTCTGGTCAGCATCTTTCGCGGATGGCATCTGGATGCCCGTCAATGTGCCTGTCGTTGTCTGTCCGCTTTCCGGTGCTTTTGGCTCATCCTTTACGACGGTATCACCGCTCTGAATGGAAACAATTCTGTTGGGGTCATCCCATTTGATATTCAAATGCAAAGCATCTGCCAATGCCCGGACAGGCAGCATAGTTCTGTCATTGACGATGGTCGCCGGAACATCCATGGTGAATTCCTTTCCGTTTTCATACCCTGTTTTGCTGTCTACGGTAAAAACAATGATGTCACTTCCCCGCATGACATAAATCTGTTTTGCAGCTTCGTTCCAATTGACTTCACATCCCAGTTCCTGGGCAATCTGCCGCATGGGAAGCATGGTTCTGCCGTCAATGATGACCGCAGGCATGTCCTTGGGAACCATTGCTTTTCCGTCGATCTCTATTTTCACTTCCTTTGCCGCATAGGCATGGTGTTTGCCGTTATAAAATAAGTCCATCTTCACCTGTTCACCATAAACCGTTGTCGCGCCCAATAACCCCAGCGCAAGGGTTGTAAGCAGAAGTTTTTTCCAATTCATTGTCGCACATCCTTTGCTTTTTCCTGTGTTTTCATAAATGCCCTATCTGCATTTTACCATCTTCCAGACACAGAAAAAACAAAAATGAAAATTGTTAAGAATATCTTCAAAAATTTTCTGAGAAAAAGGAAAAACTGGTCAAATTCAGGGAAAGAAAGCACCTCTAAAAATGATGGAAATCCAGAAGTTTCTTGCGTTTTTCTTAACTTTATATACAGTCAAAACAAATTGTGATATGTTGAATAAAAAAGGCGATATGTCAGACAATGATTTTTATAAAATTCATTTGCAGCATCATTGATACAAGGAATCAAGGGGGCATTTCCATGAAGAAAAAGATTCGGATTTATTCCAGTTTGGTTGCATTGACATTTCTTAGCACTTCCATCCTTTGCGCCTGCACCAACACTGATACATCTACCGCAGCAAAAACGGATCAAAGCCGATTCTATTTTCATGCGGCAGAAAAGGCAGCCGACAACAAAAGAACAAATTTTTATATTGATAGCGACAACAATCTTTGGGCATGGGATTCTGTTTATCCAGATTACCCTTATATTGGTAATGCCTTTCTGCCGCCAACGGAACCAGAACCCATCATGAAAAATATCAAGGAAGTGGTTCCCACCGGTATGTATAACGATTTATTTTATGTATTGGATACAGACAATTCCCTTTGGGAACTGCCTACGGATATGAACCCCTCTATCCCAAAGAAAAAACTGCTGGATGATGTGGCAGTTCCAAATATGGAACATGCCATCACTGACAACGGGGACTTATATGTCTGGGATGATCAAACCAGATATATTTCAGGAATGGTTGGTCTAACGAAAGAGGAAATGAAAACCCCAAGATGTATCGTGAAACAAGCCGCATTTACAGATTTAGATACCAGTACCAGCTTTGCCATAGATCAGGATGGTTATTTGTGGTCTTGGGGTGAATGCCAGTATGGGGAATTGGGTCAGGGAGAATCATACATCAGAAGTTCATCACCAACGATCATCGCTGATCATGTGGCAAAATTCTATCGCAGCTATGACCGTGGCGAACCTACCATGTACGCACTGAAAACAGACGGGACTTTATGGGCATGGGGATATAACCAATATGGCGCTGTGGGAAATGGCACAACAGAAACGGTATCAACGCCCACCAAAGTTCTGGATCATGTAAAAACATTTACCTGCACCGCTTGTCCTAGCAATGGTGCTTTCGATACATATACCAATGCCTTTGCCCTGCGGGAGGATGACAGTCTTTGGGCATGGGGATACAATGACGAGGGTAATCTAGGAAACGGTACCACCGAATCTGCATTCTCTCCCGTAAAAATCTTGGATGATGTAGCAGAAATTGAAACAGACGTCAACAGGCAGTGTGAAACTTTTTCTGTAAATATGTAATTGAAGAGGTTCTTCTATGGTAAAATTTAAATCATAGGAGGACCTTTTATTATGGCAAAACAGAAGAAACCCATACATCGGGTACAAATGACAGAGGGAAAACGAAACATTATTCATCAGCTCATGGAAGAATACGATATTCAGACAGCTGAGGATATTCAGGAAGCTCTAAAAGACCTTCTGGGCGGAACCATCAAAGAAATGATGGAAGCAGAAATGGAGGATCATCTCGGATATGAAAAATCTGAGCGTTCTGACAATGATGATTAC